>NZ_JBOFRH010000028.1:0-4151 GCF_051650925.1 Plesiomonas sp. | reverse complement strand
GCATTAAGTGCGGGGGCCGCACTCGGTTTGTCAGGTGTTCTAGTACAGAGCATTATCCGCAACCCGCTGGCCTCACCCGATATTCTGGGAATTAACAGCGGTGCGGCCACCGCCGTTGTACTGTTTTTTCTATTTTTCCAGCAACACATTGCAATTGTGTGGTTGCCACTGATTGCTTTTACCGGCGCAGTATTGATGATGCTGCTACTCGTTAGCATCAGCCGGATATTACATCTGCGCCCAGGGCAGATGATTTTAGTGGGAATTGGTTGTGCTACGCTGCTTGATGCCCTGCGCGCACTGCTGGTCATGTATGCGCCAAGCTGGATCTTAGGTAAAAGCACAGTTTGGGTCACGGGATCTGTGCATGGCGCACGTTACGATCAGGTCTGGATGCTGGCCACCGCACTGTTTTTGCTGCTGCCATTGCTGGCCGGTTTATTGCGCCACCTAACCGTACAACTGCTCGGTGAAGATACCGCGACCGGACTTGGCTGCGCGCTGTCGCGCTGGCAGTGGGCCGGACTGCTGCTTTCTGCTGCATTGTCGGCGCTGGCGGTTGGGTTTGTTGGTGGAATTGGGTTTATCGCGTTGATGTCGCCCCATATTGCCCGCCGCTGGGTGGGAAACCAACAAGGGCCGCTGCTGATTTGTGCGGCGCTAACCGGTAGCCTGTTATTGCTCAGTGCAGACACTCTCGGCCGAACCCTGATGATCCCGCTTGATATTCCCGCCGGCGTATTTACCGCGATGTTGGGTGCGCCCTATTTCCTCTATCTTCTTTTACGCCGGTGATAACCATGACTCACTTACAGACTATGACCCGCTTACAGACCCAGAATTTACAACTCTCCTATCCTCAGGCATCACGTCAGGCCGGAGCGCTGCGGCATATTATTCATGATCTATCACTAGACATTGCTGACGGTGAAATTACGGTATTTATCGGTGCTAATGGTTGCGGTAAATCGACCTTGCTTAAATCACTGGCCCGCTTGCTAAAACCCACTGGCGGTAACGTGTGTCTTGATGGCCAGCCGCTGACCGAATGGGCCGCCACAGATATTGCCAGACAACTGGCTATTTTGCCGCAATCGCCCGTCGCGCCTGAAGAGATGACCGTTTTACAGCTGGTAAAACAGGGCCGTTATCCACATCAGCGCTGGTTTCAACAGTGGTCAGAACTTGACCAGCAGAAGGTTGAGTGGGCACTGGAACTGACTCACACCACCGCGTTGATGCATCAGACCGTGCAGAGCCTATCCGGTGGTCAGCGCCAGCGAGTTTGGATTGCAATGACTCTCGCGCAAGATGCCGATATTTTGCTATTGGATGAACCGACAACATATCTGGATCTGAATCACCAGATTGAGCTGCTGGATTTGCTGATTATGCTCAACCGTGAACACGGTAAAACCATCGTGATGGTGCTGCATGATCTGAATCTGGCCTGCCGCTATGCCGATCAATTGGTGGCCGTTCACCAAGGCGGCGTTTGCGCACAGGGAAAACCGGCAGAGATCATGACATCAGGCTTGTTACAACAGGTCTTTAATCTGCACGCTGATGTGCTGCCCGACCCCTTTTATGGCACACCGATGATTGTTCCAGTCAGCCGCCATTTGAAACGTAATCCGGCGTTATCAGCCAATACATTATCATTGGAAAGTGCACCCTCTTCGCACACCATACAACCTACCCCACGTTCGGGAGCAAATGCAAAAATAGCGGGTTTAACACCGGTAGACTCTGCGATTAGCACAACGGGAACGACATCACTAGATACGCGTGAATCAATGACTACCGCAGCTTGATGATCTCGGGTCGAAGCTTGGTGATCTCTGGTCGAGAGCACTAACCCGTTTCTGAACGGTTTTCATTAGAAGAACCGTATAAAAAGAGCGATATAGAACACACATGGCTCTGCTGTATTTATCCCACAGCGGAGGATTTTCTACGCCTGAATGTTGTGCCTAGAGATAGGTTAATTATCACATTGATAAATAATAACTTTTTGTGAATATTTCACTTGTCATTTAAATGATAATAGCTATCATTTGCATCATAATAATTATGTCGCCGCATACCGGTTCAACCTAAAGCCCCATCATGCAAATTCCAACGAATAGGCTAGATGGGAGCAGATACACCGGTAAACGCCAGACTATAGCTTTATCCTAAAACACTCTTTTGAATTTCTAATGAGCAAGGTCATCTGAATGCACCTGTTGTTGCTATTTTTACGGAGATAACAGCAATACGGGTGCGCTTTATTCATCATCAGATAACGACCATTATTATGACAACCCAAAAAAGTAACGCAGTGCACTCCTCTTTCACCGTAAAACCGCTCACACTGGCCCCATTGACGGTTGCAATAGCCACGATATTGAGTTCGACCGCACTGTATGCGGCCGGTACATCCACCAGCGAAACCATTGTTGTTACCGGTGAAGCGATTGATGTGCACGTACAACAGCAGATAGATGCCGAGCAACTGAGCAATCGACAGGCCAGTGATATCAAAGATGTCCTCAATACCCTGCCCAGCGTGACCGTTGATGGTGGCCAACGCTATGGCCGCAAGGTTTGGATCCGCGGTTTAGAAGATAAATTCTCATTAGTGACTATTGATGGTGCACGCCAAGAGGGACAGATCTTCCACCACTCAGGCGATCAAACTATTGATCCTGAACTGCTCAAACGAGCGGTTATTGAGTTTGGCCCTAACTCGGCACTCGACAGTGGTGGCACAGTGACCGGCAGTTTCCGCTATGAAACACGTGACCCTTCAGATCTATTGCGAGCGGGTGAACGTGCCGGAGGATTTGTCAAAGCCGGTTATCAAGATGCCTATCACCGCAAAACCAGCAGTGCCGCGGTTTTCGGTAAACTCGGTGATGCCAGTGAGCTGTTATTGTATGGCCACATGGATGATGACGGTACGATGCGGTTAGGTGATGGTACGGATATTCAGTCAAAACAGGGAAAGCTGAAATCGGGTATGGCAAAAGCGGTGTTTGAACTTACACCTTATAGCAAGCTTAAACTGAATGCACAGCACTATGAGGATGGTGGCAACCGCCAAATTTCCGGTGAAAAAGCCGGTGCAACCGAGGATTACGACTACGGTTACTCGGGTATGACACGCAATACCTACAGCTCAGAACTGCGAGTCTCGCCACCTAACTCAGCGCTGGATATGACGCTGAATATTTACCAGACCAACCAAGGCATTGATCGTGATGCGGAGGTATCGCAAGAAAAAGGCTCGCAAAAACACGCCCCGAACCGCAGTTATTACAATAAAACCACCGGAGCTGACCTGCGAAATAGCACAACAATCAGCAACCACCAACTGACCTATGGTATGGAAACGTATCGCACAGTTCAGACTAAAAAGGCCGACGGTGTAAGCCGCTATGTCGGTGGTGCGCAAGACGGAAAAATTGTACAGGAAGATGTCAAAGGCCGTGGGCTAATGACCAGTTATGGCGTATATGCCGAAGATAAAATGGCGCTGGGTAATCTGACGCTGACACCGGGCCTGCGTTATGATCAGATCAAGATGGGCGGCTTGTATGAAGGTGATTTTAATCAGTGGTCACCTAAACTAAAAAGCAGCTACCGCCTAACCGATAACTTGTCGGTACGCAGTGGCTACGGGCGGATCTTCAAAGGGCCGGGGTTACCGGAAACCTTTATGATCAGTGACAACATGGTGAAACCAAAAGATGTGAAAGCCCAGACCGGTTATAACATTGAAGTTGGGGCGGATTATGATCTGACGCGTCTGGTTGGCGCAGATTATGCTACCAGTGGCTTTACAGTGTACCGCTATACGCTGGATAACTATTTGCACCCGACCAAAAATACTGCTCTGGTCAGTCAAGGCGATGCGGACGTTTGGGGCAGTGAGCTGAATGCCAACGCCGGTTTTGGCCGCTTAGATCTGTACGCTAATTACAGCTACAGCGATGGAACGCTGACCGACCATCAAGGCATGAAGTCGGTATTGCCACAGACCCGTTATCACAGTATTAAACTCGGGGGCGCTTATGCGCTAACTGAGAGTGTTATTGTCGGCACGGATATGCGTTTTACACCGAATAATGCCTACATCCAACATGAGCGCAACAAGCAAGGCGGTG
>NZ_JBOFRH010000027.1:0-4643 GCF_051650925.1 Plesiomonas sp. | reverse complement strand
TTTTGGGCAGGATTATCAGGGGTAGCCGAAATTGTCGGCGGGTTACTGGCGGCCTTTGTGTTTGGCGACAGCATCAACCCCGTTGGTATGGCGATGATTATGGCAGCAGTGGCCGGTATTATGGTTGCACTGTCTGTTGATGAGTTGATGCCTCTGGCAAAAGAAATCGACCCGAAAACCAACCCAAGCCACGGTGTTCTGTGTGGCATGGCGGTGATGGGGATCAGTTTAGCCCTGCTTTAATACTCAACCGCCCATTACCACCGCTTATAAACAGTAACTCTTTGTTTAAAAACTACAATATGTGATGTTGCACCAGCTCATTACACTACTATCGGTAAAATGTTGCAGCGAAAACTCCAATTCGTGACTACATTTTTTAATAAGGCCACCACATGTAACAGTAGGGTGGCCCACTGTATTTTCCGATAGATATAATAATGAGAATCAAGACTATGGCCTCGACGTGGCGTAACAAGCGCTATCCGCTGCAGATCCAGATAGCCAGCTTATTTAGTCTGCTGTTATTTCTGATAGGGATATTGCTGATCGGCTTTAACTACTATCGCACCAATAAACTCAATATCGAAAATACACATGCGCTATACAGCTATATTGGTGATAACGCCGCCTCACAGCTTGAGCTAAACAGCCGTGCGCTCGGGGTTGCAGTTAATCTGCTGACCACCATGCCGATTACCACGTTTTCAACCCTTGAGCAGCGTTTTGATTCACTGCCGCGTATGCGGGAAATTCTGCTCAGCAGCCCGTATGCCAATGCCGTTTACTGCGGTTATACCGACGGTGATATGTTCCTGATGCGCCGAGTATCAAAATATGCACTCAGTGAATGGGATGCACCAGAAGGTACGGCATGGGTTGTACAAAGTGTGGATCATGAGGGTGATACCGTACGGCAAAACTACCTCTATTTTGACTACAACCTTAATCTGCTGGGTAACAGTGATCGACCTGATTTCCAGTACGACCCGCGTGTACGGCCATGGTATAAACAGTCAACAGAGAAAGCTGGGCTGCAAATGGCACCGATGTATGTATTTGCCGCCTCACGGGAGATCGGCACGACTATCAGCCGTGAGGCACAAAACCACCGCGGTGTGATAGGTATTGATATCTCACTGAAAACCTTCAGTGATCTACTCAAAGAGCAACAACTGCCACACGGCAGTAAAATGGCGCTGATCAACCCGCAGAATAAAGTGGTCGCTAGCCTCGATCCACGTGAAGTATTCCGTATGGATGCGGATCGTAAAATCAGTATGTCTTCAATTGATACGCTGCCCAATCCGGCACTGTCAAAGCTATTGCGCAAGGTTGAAGGTCAGCCCTACACCAACAACTATAACCTTGAATTTGAAAGCATGGGGCAGATGTGGTTTGGCTCGGTATTGCCTATCAAAAACTCACAAGGTGTTTTCCGTTTAGCCATTGCCACGCCGTCTGATGTGCTGCTGGCCAGTTCAATTGAAATCCGTAATCAATCCACCCTGATTGCCATACTGGTACTGTTCACCGCCCTGCCGATCGTCTGGTGGATCTCTTACCGGATCTCGCGTCCGCTGCGCCAACTGCGCCAAGATGCTGAACAGATCCGCCGTTTTAACTTTGAACAGCCCAAACCAATTAACTCAGTGGTGCTGGAAATTGATGATCTGGCACGCACCATGAGCCAGATGCGCAGCACCATTCAGCAATTTTTGAACATTGGTAACTCGCTCGCTGCTGAACGTGACTTCACCACACTGCTCTCACGGTTAATGCAGGAAACGACCAAATTGGTGGATATGGAAGGCGGGGTTATTTACCTGCCCGACCGTGACAGCATCACCCTGACACCAGCACTGTGGCAGTGGCAAGGTCAGCCGCAGTCGCTGCAGGATATTCCAACCATTCATATCCCGAGTATGAAGCACGCAGCCTTACAGCAGGCACTGCAGGGGCATGTTGTACATCAGCAGTTAACCCAAAGCAGTACCATTGCTGAACTCTCCAGTTTTACCCACCAGTTGGGGGATTTAGAAGCTGTTATGGTTGCGATGCGTAACCGTGACAACCAACTGATTGGCCTGCTGGTACTACTCAATCCGCACAGTACTAGCCAAGCGATTGAACCGGCTAAACTCAAACTGGTTGAAGCCCTTGCCGGCAGTTTGTCAGTTTCAGTGGAAACACAGCGGCTGTTGCAAGAGCAAAAAAATCTGCTGAATGCCTTTATCCAGCTAATGGCCGGCGCAATTGATGCAAAAAGTGCCTATACCGGCGGCCACTGTCAGCGCGTACCAGAGATTACCGAAATGCTGGCTGAAGCGGCGGTGCAGGCACAAAGCGGGCCATTTACTGACTTTTCCTTGAGTGATGAGGAGCGCGAAGAGCTGCATATCGCCAGTTGGTTGCACGACTGCGGTAAAGTCACCACCCCAGAGTTTGTGGTGGATAAAGCCACCAAGCTCGAAACCATGTACGACCGTCTCAATGAAATCAGAATGCGAATTGAAGTACTCAAACGGGATGCCAAAATCAGTGCACTTGAGCAGCAACTTAAGGGGATCCCTAACGAACACATTGAGGCGTTATATCAGCAGCAGATCAGCGAACTCGATGATGACTTCCTGTTTTTGGCCGAATCAAACGTGGGCGGTGAATTTATGTCTGATGAGCGTCTGGCGCGCATCAATAAAATTGCCGAACGCCGCTGGTTGCGGACGCTTGATGATCGGATTGGCTTATCGCACGAAGAGCAGCAGCGTAAAGCGCGGGTAGAGCAACTTCCTCTGCCGGTATGGGAACATCTGCTGGCCGACCGTGAAGATCACATCTTCTACCGCGAGGCGCGTGATCGCCTGCCGGAAGGTCACGGCTTCCAGATGCAAGAGCCGCAATATCTGTATAACCGCGGAGAGATCTACAACCTCTCAATCCGGCGCGGTACGCTGACCGATGAAGAGCGCTATAAGATCAATGAGCACATTGTCCAGACTATTGTGATGCTCAAAACACTGCCGTTCCCCCGTACCATGTCGCATGTGCCTGAGATTGCCGGTGGCCACCATGAACGTCTTGACGGCAACGGCTACCCTTGCCGTCTGAAAAAAGAGCAGATGAGCCTGACAGCTAGAATGATGGCGATTGCCGATGTTTTTGAGGCCCTCACCGCCGTCGACCGCCCATATAAAAAAGGGAAAACACTGACCGAATCTTTGGGCATTATGGCCGGTATGGTCAAGGGCCAGCACTTGGATGCCGAGCTATTTACCCTGTTTTTACAAAGTGGGATCTGGCTAGATTATGCCCAGCGCTACATGCGCCCAGAGCAGATTGATGAGGTTGATATTGCGCGCTTTTTACCGGTAAAAACAGAGCCGGATCCGGTCTGAATTCGTAAAAAGGGTCGGTGAAATTAAGAGTATAAAAACAACTGACCGCGCAGTGAGTTCTGCGCGGTCAGCTCAGCGGCGAATGCCACGGCAAAATTATGCCTCGATTTGCTGCGCTAAACGATACGCCACCAAATCTTCAATCGTCAGAACCGGCATATCATGCTGTTTAGCAAACTCAACCACTTCCGGCATACGCGCCATGGTGCCGTCATCATTGGTCAACTCACACAACACACCATAAGGTTTAAAACCGGACAGTTGCATCAGATCAATGGTCGCTTCAGTATGGCCACGGCGTGCGAGTACGCCACCGCTGTGTGCACGCAGCGGGAACACATGCCCTGGGCGGTGAATATCCTGTGGCTGTGCGTCATCCGCAATCGCTGCACGAATCGTTGTCACGCGGTCTTGCGCGGAAACACCGGTAGTCACGCCGGCAGCCGCTTCAATCGTCACCGTAAATGCGGTCTGATTTTGGCTTGAATTGACCTCAACCATCATCGGCAGCTCTAATAGCTGACGGCGCTCTTCGGTAATACACAGGCACACAATGCCACTACCATGACGAATAGTCAGCGCCATCTGCGCAGGAGTAATCGTCTCGGCCGAAAAAATCAGATCGCCTTCATTTTCACGATCTTCATCATCTAACACCAACACACCATTACCGGCACGCAATGCCGCTAAACCGCGTTCAACACGTTCAATGGGGGAGCCATAAGCACTAAGCAGTGACTGATTCATGGTAAAAAACGTCCTTAATACACTTTAATGGATTACCAGAATCAGGGCACAACAAGAGGAGTTACTGCAACAAACCGGCAATCTACGTTCAAACAAGGAATACGTTGCAGCACAGCAACGTTCTGTCTGAAGCGATCACCGATGGCAGCCGAACAGCTGGGTACGGTTTCCCGATAAAAAGTCAGCCTGACATGCGCCAGCGATTTTTATCCGAATAACCCGTCAGTGTCGTTACTCTCTTCTATCCGGACTATAACCGTCGGCCCCGGCATCTCACCGGATCTGCTGACCTTACCGCCGTATAATTATGTAGTTACACACAATCACTACCGTGGCAAGCGCTCGCGGGCTGCTGCAATCTAGCTGATGCTATCTACAGATACCGCCGGTGGGGACTTACACCCCGCCCTGAGAATTTAACGCTCTGAGCATACCGCCAACCGAGCACCACGGCAATTGTTGGCCAACAAGAAGAGCGCTGGATCACGGAAAACCTGCTGT
>NZ_JBOFRH010000026.1:0-5433 GCF_051650925.1 Plesiomonas sp. | reverse complement strand
TAACAGTAGCCGATGGTGCAACAATTGGTGCCGGTTCGACGGTGACTAAAAATATCGCTGAAAATGAGTTAGTGATCAGCCGTGTGGCCCAGCGCCATATTCAGGGTTGGCAGCGTCCGGTCAAAAAAGCCTAATTTTTATCCGGATGTTCTCAGTGTAAAGCGGCAAGTTTTAGGCTGAGATGTAAGACAATACGATAAGATGTGGTGATAACACATCAACAAAATAGTGCGAAATAATGACATCAGGGCTGAGTTTTCTCAGCCCTTTTTTTATCGGTATGCACTGAGCGGTATCTGCTCTGCCAGTTCTATTTGCCTGATCTATTTTCCTGAGTTAGCCGTACATGCCAAGACTTCGCGCTTATGGCTTTATCGTCTAAAAATCCCTCTGTATGTTTTGTTTTTTGCTTTGATCTCTTCTTGTGTGCTTTGTTTGTGCTTTTTTTCGTTTCCCCGAGTGGTTGGTGGAGGGCTGTTTACTGTTGATCTTTCGTTTCGTAAGAATATAATGCGTTTTATATTTCGTAAAATGCTTAATCGAAACTTTTGGTGGCAGTGCATGAGTAAACGCAATACCCAGCAGCGGCGACATACGATTGTTAATTTACTGCGTGAGCAGGGGGAAGTGAGCGTTGATGTGCTTGCCCGCCGTTTTGAAACCTCGGAAGTGACCATTCGTAAAGATTTGGCTGAGTTAGAGCGTAATGGTTTGCTGTTACGCCGCTACGGTGGTGCGGTGCTGATCCCTCAAGAGCTGGTGAGCGAACCGGAAGAGGATAAAGTTTCGTTGCAAAAGTTAGCGATAGCGGCGCTGGCTGCGACACTGATCCGTGATCATAACCGGTTGATTATTGATTCGGGTAGCACGACAACAGCGGTGATCCCGCATTTGGCCGGTTATCGTGGTTTGGTGGTGATGACCAATGCGATGAGTGTGGCGGCAGCTTTGCAGGAACTGGAGATCGAGCCTACTATTTTAATGACCGGCGGAACATGGGATCCGCATTCCGAGTCATTTCAGGGGCAGGTGGCCGAGCAGGTGTTGCGCTCGTATGACTTTGATCAGCTGTTTGTCGGCGCAGCGGGCATTGACCCTGCGCGCGGCACGACAACCTTTAATGAGCTGCTCGGGTTATCGCGGGTGATGGCCGAGGTAGCACGTGAGGTGATTGTGCTGGCGGAGTCGCACAAGGTTGGGCGCAAAATCCCCAACTTAGAGTTGCCATGGTCACAGATCACCTGTTTGGTGACCGATCAGGGAATTGACCCTGACATTAAATTACACATTGAACAACAGGGTGTGCAGGTTTTGTGCGCACAGGTGCCGAGCCTGTAGTGGGCTGTGGCCAGCATGCATGATTGTCAGCGTTAACCATTGTCAGTGCCGGATGTTGTTGTGATAGACAGGCAGTGATCATTTATCAAGGAATTGAATACGATGTGTGGAATTGTTGGCGCGGTAGCGCAGCGGGATGTTGCAGAGATTTTACTCGAAGGGTTGCGCCGTTTGGAGTACCGCGGCTATGACTCGGCCGGTGTTGCAGTCGTTAATGCACAAGGTGAGCTACAGCGTGTTCGCCGTTTGGGTAAAGTGCAGGTGCTGGCTGAGGCGATTGAGCAACAGCCGATTGTGGGCGGAACCGGTATTGCGCATACCCGTTGGGCTACACACGGTGAACCTTCTGAAGCGAATGCACATCCGCACACTTCTGAGTTTATTGCGGTGGTGCATAACGGCATTATCGAAAACTATGAGTCACTGCGCGCGCAACTGCGTGATCGGGGTTATGTGTTCAGTTCACAGACCGATACCGAGGTTATCGCACATTTAACGCACTGGGAGCTGACCGAGCACGGTGGCAGCCTGTTTGCGGCGGTGCAGCGGATGTTGCGCCAGCTCAGTGGTGCATACGGCACTGTGGTGATGGATTGCCGTGATCCGAGCCGCGTAGTGGTGGCACGTTCTGGCAGCCCGTTGGTCATTGGCTTAGGTCTGGGTGAGAACTTTATTGCCTCTGATCAGTTAGCGCTGCTGCCGGTAACCCGCCGTTTTATCTTTTTGGAAGAGGGTGATGTTGCCGAGGTGACACGCCGTGAGGTGAATATTGTCAACGCGCAGGGGCAGGCCGTTGATCGCGCGATTATTGAGTCGAGCGTGCAGCATGATGCTGGTGATAAAGGCCAGTTCCGGCACTATATGCAAAAAGAGATTTATGAGCAGCCGGTGGCGATAAAAAATACCCTTGAGGGGCGAATCAGCCACGGGTTAGTGGATTTAAGTGAGCTGGGTGAAGAGGCTGACCGCTTGCTATCAGCTGTGCAGCATGTGCAGATTGTGGCGTGTGGTACGTCGTACCATGCGGGGGCGGTGGCGCGTTATTGGTTTGAGAGCATTGCCGGTGTTGCCTGTAATGTGGAGATCGCCTCTGAGTTTCGCTATCGTAAATCGGTACTGCGCCCTGGAAGTTTACTTATCACGTTATCGCAGTCGGGCGAAACGGCCGATACCCTTGCGGCGCTGCGTTTATCGAAAGAGCTGGGCTATTTGGGATCGCTGGCGGTATGTAATGTGCCCGGTTCATCATTGGTGCGTGAGTCAGATTTATCGTTGATGACCCGCGCCGGTGCTGAGATTGGTGTAGCGTCGACCAAGGCATTTACTACCCAATTAGCCGCATTGCTGCTGCTGGTGGGGCGAATTGGCCGTTTACATCAGATGAGCGATGCACGTGAGCGTACGCTGGTGCAGGCGTTACAGGCACTGCCAAGCCGGATTGAGCAGATGTTGTCGCTCGATAAGGTGATTGAAAAGCTGGCGATGGATTTTAACGAGAAGCAACATGCGCTGTTTTTGGGGCGCGGTGATCAGTACCCGATTGCGATGGAAGGGGCGCTGAAACTCAAAGAGATCTCTTACATTCATGCCGAAGCTTATGCTGCCGGTGAGCTAAAACACGGCCCGCTGGCGCTGATTGATGCCGATATGCCGGTGATTGTGGTTGCACCGAATAATGAATTGCTGGAAAAACTTAAATCAAATATTGAAGAGGTGCGCGCACGCGGCGGTCAGCTGTATGTTTTTACCGCGCAGGATACCGATTTTACTGCGGCAGAAGGGATGAACATTATTCCGTTGCCACCCGTAGAAGATGATGTTGCACCGATTTTCTATACCATTCCTTTGCAATTGCTGTCTTATCACGTGGCAGTGAATAAGGGAACTGATGTGGATCAGCCGCGAAATCTGGCTAAATCGGTGACGGTGGAGTAATGAGAATTTGATTGTTTTCTCATACCGTATCAATGGGCTGTTTGGTACGGTATGAGGCTGTTTTCCTGCCATGTTTACTGCATTATTCTTAACGGTTATCTCCCGCCTCTTTCCCTGATCATATTGTTTTTATTTCTGTATCTAGATGACTTTTTTGGTAGCGCATCTCACTGTCATATCGTTTAGCCAATAAATACGTTACATAAGGGGATTACAGCAGAGTACGAATTTGCTGCTGTAGACGTTCGGCATGGGCGTAAGCACGAGCCTCTACCGCCTCTTGTGTATGATGTACATTGGGAACATAGGCCATGTTGTGGCTATAGACTGGTTTGCGGTAAACCATTTGGGTCAAGTAGGCGGTTTGTTCCAGCGGGCGCAGCATTTGTTCAATGCTAAAGTGGTTATACCCGAGTGCGCTATAAGCGTCTTCTGGTGCGCCGACGGTAAATGAAAGGATCAGATCTTTCCCTTTTAGTTTGTCGCCTTCAGAGCCGTAAGCAAAGTTAAAGGTAAAGACCTCATCAATCCATTTTTTCAGCAGTGCCGGTACGGAGTACCAGTAAAACGGAAATTGTAGCACGACAATATCGGCGGTAAGTAAGGCTTGCTGTTCACGCTCAATATCAATGTTAAAGTCGGGATAGAGGCGGTCTAAACGGCGAACGTGTACATGTGCGGTGTTTTGCTCGAGCTGTTCGAGGATCAAGCGGTTAGTATACGATGTTGCCAGATTCGGATGACCGGAGATAACCAGTACCTGACGGGGGCGCTGAGTGTTGTGTGTAGAGATTGTCATTATTGAGTCTCGGCTAATATACAAGGTAGTGGCAGGGAGTATTGTCAGAACAGAGAGCTTACCGTGAAGTGGATATCGGCTGTAGGGGGGCTTGACCCACTTCATTGTTAGGTTTTAGCTACTAATAATTAAAAGATCGGTAGATAACTATGTTTATGAAGGGTGTTACGGCAAACCAGTTGTGGGTATTTCAAACCATTGTGCAGGAGAGCAGTATTCGCGCGGCAGCCGGTAAACTGGGCATTGCCCCGCCCTCAGTGAGTCAGGCTCTTAAGCAGCTTGAAACTGTGCTGGGGTTGCCGCTGTTTACCCGTAATACCCGTCGTATGGAGCTAACGGCTGCTGGATTACAGCTGTATCAGCGCACTAAACCGTTGTTGGCGGAGCTGGCTGATGCGGTTGATAGTGTGCAGGATTTGCGTGATCAGCCGATTGGCCATGTCAGTATTACCTTGCCGCGTTTTGTGTATCAGTTCTTTTTCCGCCCGATCTATGCTGAGTTTTGTTTACGCTATCCGCAGATCCAGCTTGAGATATCGATCTCTGATGCAACGGTGGATATTTTGCGTCAGGGTATTGATATGGGGATACGGTTTGGTGATCGTCTGGAAGAGGGGATGGTAGCCCACCGTTTAACGCCGCCGATGCATGATGCGCTGTTTGCAACGGCTGACTATCTGACGCGTTATGGAACACCAGCAACACCACAGGCGTTACGTCAGCACAAATTGGTGCAGTACCGTTTTATTACCTCCAATCAGCTTGCGCCAGTGCGTCTGTGGTATGAAGATCAGTCATTGGTGGTGGATATGCCGGCTAGTATTGTAGTGAATGATACCGATGCGGTGGTGGATGCGGCATTAAAAGGCTTGGGTGTTGGGCGAATTATGCAGCCGATAGTGGCCGATTTGCTAGCTGAAGGGCGTTTACTGCCAGTATTGGCGGCTCATTGGCACCCTTACCCTGGGTTGTATGTCTATTTTCCGCAGCACAGTCAAAAAACGCGACGGGTGCGAGTTTTGATCGATTTTTTGCTGGAAAAAAGTGTGCGTTAACTCAGGGGTGATTATTGCATTGGATATGAAAACGCGTGTTATATGTGTTGAGGTTTTCTGGTGAGACCCGCGGGTAGGAATGAGCGGCACCCCATTATTGGGGTGCTATTTTTTATACGGTAAATATCCAGATTGAGTTCGGGATGGTTGGTGAGTGGAAAGGTATCATCCCAAATTCCCAACTACTGACACATTTTTGTCATCAGGAATTTCATTAAACGAAAGCACGCTCAGGCCGGGTGCACAAACACGGGCGTAGCGCGATAGTAATGGGCGCAACTGTGGCATCACCATCAGCAGAGGGGT
>NZ_JBOFRH010000025.1:0-21685 GCF_051650925.1 Plesiomonas sp. | reverse complement strand
CCGATGAGTTATCAGGTTTTAGCCCGTAAGTGGCGTCCCCACACTTTTAATGCTGTTGTGGGTCAGGAGCACGTACTAACAGCCTTAGCGAATGGTTTATCGCTTGGGCGTTTGCACCATGCCTATCTGTTTTCTGGTACGCGCGGAGTGGGTAAAACCACCATCGCCCGCCTGTTTGCCAAAGGGTTAAACTGTGAAACCGGGGTTACCGCCACCCCTTGTGGTGTATGTGACACTTGCCGTGAGATTGATGAAGGCCGTTTTGTTGATCTGCTAGAGATTGATGCTGCATCGCGCACCAAGATCGAAGATACCCGTGAACTGCTCGATAATGTGCAATACACGCCGGTACGTGGGCGCTTTAAAGTCTATCTGATCGATGAAGTGCACATGTTATCGCGCCACAGCTTTAACGCGCTGCTAAAAACGCTCGAAGAGCCACCTCCGTATGTGAAGTTTTTGCTGGCAACCACTGATCCGCAAAAATTGCCGGTCACTATTTTGTCGCGTTGTTTGCAGTTCCACCTGAAAGCGCTAGATGTCGATCAAATTCGTGGCCAACTTGAGCATGTTCTGAAAGCCGAAGCTATCCCGTTTGAGCTGCGCGCGCTTTCACAACTGGCGCGTGCCGCCGAAGGCAGTATGCGTGATGCGCTGAGTCTGGCAGATCAGGCCATCGCCATGAGCAGCGGTCAGGTGACGATTGAAGGTGTCAGCCAGATGCTCGGCTCACTGGATGCCGATCAGCCGCTGGCACTGATTGAAGCACTGCAGCAGGCTGATGGGCAGCAGGTTATGCTGCAATTGCAGCAGGCCGCAGAGCGGGGCACGGATTGGGAAGCGCTGCTGGTGGAAACCAGCGCGATTTTGCACCGAATTGCAATGGCTCAGATGTTGCCAGGTACTATTGATGATACCGATCCGCATGCGGTGCGTTTGCATACACTTGCTCGCACGCTCGCCCCGCAGGATGTACAGCTGTATTACCAGACATTGCTAATGGGGCGTAAAGAGTTGCTCCTTGCTCCGGATCGTCGCAGCGGTGTTGAAATGACCTTTTTACGGGCTCTGGCGTTTCATCCTGCACAGGTTGCCACGCAGCGCAATAAGGTTGAACCTTTTGGCGCGATGGCCGCGGCCAGTGAACCGCAAATGCCTGTTTTGACCGCAACACCTGCGACACGGGCGAATACTATTCCGAGCCATGTTCCACGTCGGTCAGCACCTGCTACGCCGCGTCAGGGGATGACACACCGTGCTTCAGCATCGGTCAATCCCTCTGTGAACTCTCAGCCGACGGCTTTTGAACACTCCGCCACAGGCGTGAATGCCAGTGCGGAATACGCGCATCCGGCTGAGACCGATTTACCTTCAGGCTCGGTGTTTGACACTGCCCGTGAACCAGCCGGTTTTATTGGCAGTGTAGATGATACGGATGCAGATAATTCAGAGCATGTGGGGTATACGGTCGGCTATGCAGATAGCGCTGACCAAAGCAATGAGCACAGAGGCAATAGCCCCGAATTTGTGCCTCAATCCCCTTCTTCTGCGGTAGCAGTGACAGGAGAGTCTGCATCCGCGTCGGCCGCAGTAAGCTCTCCGGCAATGCAGGCGTTGCAGGCCCGTGAGCAGTTACGCTCTCAGCGCCAGCGCGCTGAGGGTAACGCGCGTACAGATGCCGGAGGTTTAGCAAAAAAAGCTGAGCCGGTTGTAGCAGCAACGCTGCGGCCGGCAAAGAGTAAGCCTTCACCGTTAGAGCGTCTGGCACTGGCGGGGGAGCAACGTGCCCAGCAATCGGATCAGAGGCAGGCTGCCCATACTCAGGCACCCGTATTAGCGAAAAAGAAAAAAGAAGCTTACCGCTGGACGGCACAAAACCCTGAGCTGGAAACCAATGATGTAGTGACCCCTGATCAGTTGCGCAGCTCACTTGAGCATGAGAAAACGCCTGAAATGGCGTTAAAGCTGGCAAAAGAGGCGAGCGAGCGCGACCCTTGGTCGGCGCAAATAGAAACTCTCGGCGTGGCTAAATTAGTGGAACAACTGGCGTTAAATGCCGTCAAAGAGGAGTTAAATGCTGGGCAGATCCGTCTGTTATTGCGCTCTTCACAGCGGCATCTGAACTCTGAAAGGGCAAAAGAGCAGTTAACCGAGGCGCTGAGTCAGCAAACCGGTTTGTCTATTGCACTTGAAATTGTGGAAAGTGATGATAAAACACAGCTTACCCCGTTAGAGATCAGGCAAGTTATCTATGAGGAGAAGCTGGCTCAAGCGCGGCAATCATTGCAGGGGGATGCTCATATCCTGCAGTTACAGCGTCTTTTTGCAGCCAGTGTAGATGAGAGTAGTATTCGGCCACTGTAGTGCTGTATCCCCCATTTGCGGTTTGAAGTTTGCCGTGTAAATGTTGAATAATGGGCGAGATAAGTTATTTTGTGCTGTATGAGTACAGTAAATAAGACTTTTATGGGAAAGCACACGGTGAATCTGCTTTCCTTATGACATAAAATTGAATCAAATAGTCTGTATGCCGATATCGGCTCAACCCAAAAGAAAAGAGAGAGCGCTATGTTTGGTGGTGGAAAAGGTGGTCTTGGTAACCTGATGAAGCAAGCCCAGCAAATGCAAGATCGTATGCAGAAAATGCAAGAAGAGATCGCGCAGCTGGAAGTTACCGGTGAGTCAGGTGCCGGTCTGGTTAAAGTAACCATCAACGGTGCGCACAACTGTCGTCGTATCGACATCGACAGCAGCCTGATGGAAGATGATAAAGAGATGCTGGAAGATTTGATTGCTGCGGCATTCAATGACGCGGCACGCCGTATTGAAGAGACTCAAAAAGAGAGAATGGCACAAGTGACCGGCGGTATGCAGTTACCACCGGGTTTTAAAATGCCATTCTAAACGTGTTTTGCCTGTTAACGTGTTTTAGTCAGTGTGATGTGAATGCTGACTATTTACGATAATCGTTACGGTAAGCACAGGTAAAACGGTTAACCTCAACGCCCTGATTACAGGGCGTTGCTAATATAGGTTTATACATGGCAAATTCTAGCCCTCTTTTAGAGACCCTGATGGATGCGCTGCGCTGTTTACCCGGTGTCGGGCCAAAATCAGCACAACGCATGGCATTTCAGTTGCTGCAGCGGGATCGCAGTGGCGGTATGCGTTTATCACAAGCGCTGTCGCGCGCTATGTCAGAGATAGGGCATTGCCGTGACTGCCGGACGTTTACCGAAGAGGAAGTATGTGCCATCTGCACTAATCCTCGGCGGCATAAAAGCGGCCAGATTTGCGTCGTTGAAAGCCCTGCCGATATCCACGCTATTGAGCAGACTGGGCAATACTCAGGCCGCTATTTTGTACTGATGGGGCATTTGTCGCCGTTAGACGGTATCGGACCAGATGATATTGGGCTTGATCGGTTAGAAGAGCGTTTGCGTACTGAAACAATCAATGAAGTGATTTTAGCCACTAACCCAACCGTAGAAGGTGATGCCACCGCAAACTTCATTGCCGAAATTTGTGCTATGCACAATGTCATGGCGAGCCGAATTGCTCATGGTGTACCGGTAGGCGGAGAGTTAGAAATGGTTGATGGTACAACGCTTTCTCACTCATTAGCCGGTCGTCATCCCTTCAAATATTAAACGTTGCTATTGCAACCACATGCCATAAATATGTGCAGGTTGGGCGAAATTTCATCAGGGAAGCTAAAAGCTTCCTTTTTTTGCACTTGAAAACAGTTTGTGTGCCCCCATCTATCTGAATATCACTTTTATTTTGCTATCTGTTGATACGAGGATTTGCACAATGACCCAAAATACAACTCAGGATTCTTCCCTTAAAGCACAGGAAACCCGTGGTTTTCAGTCTGAAGTTAAGCAACTGCTGCAATTGATGATCCACTCACTGTATTCTAATAAAGAAATTTTCTTACGTGAGCTGATCTCAAACGCCTCTGATGCGGCAGATAAACTGCGTTTTCGTGCGCTGTCACAGCCTGATCTGTATGAAGGCAACGGTGAGCTGTGTGTCCGCCTTTCGGTAAACAAAGAGGCTGGTACGATTACCATCAGTGATAACGGTATTGGTATGACCCGTACCGATGTGATTGATCACTTAGGTACTATTGCAAAATCAGGCACTAAAGCATTTTTAGAGTCAATCGGCTCTGATCAGGCGAAAGATAGCCAACTTATCGGCCAGTTTGGTGTTGGTTTCTACTCTGCATTTATTGTGGCAGATAAAGTGACCGTACGTACGCGTGCTGCAGGTGTGAGCGCAGATCAGGGCGTGTTCTGGGAATCTGCTGGTGAAGGTGATTATACCGTTGCCGATATTACCAAAGCTGATCGTGGTACTGAAATCACGCTGCATTTACGTGCTGATGAGCATGAGTTTTTAGATGACTGGCGTTTGCGCTCTATCATCGGTAAATACTCTGATCATATCAGCCTGCCGGTTGAAATTCAGACCCGTGAGCAGAATGAAGATGGTAGCGAAGGCGATCTGAAGTGGGAAAAAATCAACAAAGCGCAAGCCTTGTGGACTCGCAACAAAGCTGACGTATCTGACGAAGAGTATAACGAATTTTACAAGCATATCTCACACGACTTCTCTGACCCAATGAGCTGGAGCCACAACCGTGTTGAGGGTAAGCAAGAGTACACCAGCTTGCTGTATATCCCTGCACATGCGCCTTGGGATATGTGGAATCGTGATCACAAGCACGGTCTGAAACTGTATGTGCAGCGCGTATTTATTATGGATGATGCCGAGCAGTTCATGCCGACATACCTGCGCTTTGTTCGTGGCCTGATTGACTCTAATGATCTGCCGTTGAACGTTTCACGTGAAATTCTGCAAGATACCCGCATCACCCAAAGCTTACGCAGTGCTTGTACTAAGCGCGTGTTGCAGATGCTGGAAAAATTGGCAAAAACCGATGCAGAGAAGTACCAGACTTTCTGGAACGAGTTTGGTCTGGTGATGAAAGAGGGCCCAGCAGAAGACAGCGCGAACAAAGAGACTATCGCCAAACTGCTGCGTTTTGCTTCCACTCAAAATGATAACGATGTTCAAAATGTGGCGTTGGCCGATTATGTCAGCCGCATGAAAGAAGGTCAGGAGAAGATCTACTTTATCACCGCCGACAGCTATGCCGCCGCGAAAAACAGCCCACATCTTGAGTTGTTCAACAAAAAGGGCATCGAAGTTCTGCTGTTATCCGAGCGCATTGACGAGTGGATGATGAGCTACTTAACTGAGTTTGACGGCAAACAGTTCCAATCTGTGACAAAAGCGGATCTGGATCTGGGCGCGCTGGCAGATAAAGAAGAGGAAGAGAAGCAGAAGGAAGCTGATGCTGAATTCACCTCTTTTGTCGAGCGTGTTAAAGGTTATCTGGGCGAGCGCGTGAAAGATGTGCGATTGACCCACCGTTTAACCGGTACACCGGCACTGGTGACAACCGAGTCAGATGAAATGACGACTCAAATGGCTAAATTGTTTGCTTCCGCAGGCCAGAAAGCCCCTGAAATCAAGTATGTGTTCGAGCTAAACCCTGAGCATGTGTTGGTGAAAAAAGTGGCTGACACCAGTGATGAGCTGCAGTTTAATGAGTGGGTTGAGTTGCTGTTGGAGCAGGCTATGCTGGCAGAGCGTGGTAATTTGGAAGATCCAAGTGCCTTTATTCGCCGCATGAACCAACTGTTAACAGCGTAATGCACTAAGCAGCATCAAGCCGTATCCGTGCTATAAAAGCATAACAGAGACCTGATATGCATCAAATTTAGCCACCGTATTAACGCCGCTTGTCTTTGTACAAGCGGCGTTTTATTTTGTATTTATTGCTTAAATATTCAACATAATTCGGTTTTTATTGCCGGAAGCACGGTGATAGCGGGTGCTGATCTTGAGTTTGGCGCTGAGTCAGTGTTATGGTTTATCCCTAAAAAAATTATACCCTTCATTATTATCTTGAATTCTAAGAGAGAGGAATCATCTATGCGTATTATTCTGCTCGGTGCTCCGGGTGCAGGTAAAGGCACTCAAGCGCAGTTCATCATGGAGAAATACGGAATTCCGCAAATCTCAACCGGTGATATGCTGCGTGCTGCGGTCAAAGCTGGAACCGAGCTGGGTTTACAAGCGAAAGCAATCATGGATGCAGGTCAGCTGGTTACAGATGAGCTGATCATCTCTTTGGTTAAAGAGCGTGTAGCGCAAGAAGATTGCCGTAACGGTTTCTTGCTTGATGGTTTCCCACGTACTATTCCACAAGCTGATGCAATGAAAGATGCCGGTATTGCGGTTGATTTCGTACTGGAATTTGATGTGCCTGATCAGGTTATTGTTGATCGCATGAGTGGCCGTCGTGTACACCCAGCATCAGGCCGTGTTTACCACGTTGTATACAATCCGCCAAAAGTGGAAGGTAAAGATGATGTGAGCGGTGAAGATCTGATTATTCGTGTGGATGACGAAGCTGAAACCGTACGTAAGCGTTTAGCTATCTATCATGACCAAACTGAACCTCTGGTGGCTTACTACAATAAAGAAGCTGATGCCGGCCAGACCCGTTACTTCAAATTAGACGGTACACGTAACGTTGATACCATCAGCCAAGAGTTAGCGACCATTCTGGGTTAATCCCCAAAACACGCTAAAGTGGCAAAATAGAGTAACAACCAGAGAATAAAAGGTGGCTTAGCCACCTTTTTTGTATAGCCAGTTTAGAATGTGGGCACACCTGTTTTACCGGTGAGTTAACATCTAGCGGGTAGGTACAGCCTCTATTTTTAGCATAAGGAGCGGCGATTGATGGCTCAGAAACAGTATGGCGTGTTGCTGGTTAATTTAGGCACACCCGATGCACCAACATCGGCAGCGGTAAAACGCTATCTGAGTGAATTTTTGCATGATAAGCGGGTTGTAGATCTGAGTCGCTGGCTCTGGTGCCCATTATTGCATGGGGTGATACTGCCGATTCGTGCACCACGGGTGGCAAAACTGTATCAGTCAGTGTGGCGTGATGATGGCTCTCCATTGCTGGCATTTTCTCGTCAGCAGCAGCAGGCATTGTATTCTCAGTTGCAGCAACAAGGGCATGATATTCCGGTTGAACTGGCGATGACCTACGGCAACCCTTCGTTATCGCATGCTCTTGATCAGCTGCAATCAAAAGGGGTCACGAACCTTGTGGTGCTGCCGCTGTTTCCACAATATTCAAGCTCTACCACTGCCGCGGTGTGGGATGGCCTGACAAAAGCACTGAAAGGCCGCCGTAATATACCGGCAATCCGTTTTATTCGCGATTACCACGATCATCCGCTCTACATTGCGGCATTGGCAAAAAGTATTCGCCAGCATCTGCCAGAGTTGCCGGATAAACTGATCTTTTCGTATCACGGTATTCCACAGCGGTATGTGGATGAGGGCGATCAGTATGCTGCCCAATGCCAAACGACCACTGAGCGAGTGGCACAGGCACTAGGGTTGTCAGAAACACAATATCTGCATACCTATCAATCACGGTTTGGGCGTGAGGTCTGGTTACAACCTTATACCGATCATACGCTTAAAGCGCTGCCTAAGCAGGGCATTAAAACACTCGGTGTTGTGTGTCCGGCATTTTCTGCCGATTGTCTGGAAACACTCGAAGAGATTACTGAGCAAAACAGAGAGATCTTTTTGCATGCAGGGGGGCAGGCGTTTACCTACGTTCCGGCACTGAATGCCGATCCTGCACATATCGTGCTGCTACAATCTTTAGTACATAACGAAATAGAAAATTGGTAGCAGATTAGTGTATTAGGATTCATTCTGTTTACACTATTTTGTGATAGAATTCGCGATATACGCTGATTGTCCACAGCCTTTTCTGGATCTGAACGATGAAATTTCCCGGCCAACGTAAATCAAAACACTATTTTCCTGTCAGTGCGCGTGATCCACTGTTGATAAACCAAATGCGTGCAGCAGAAAGTGAAGTCAGTACCGCGTATGTGGTCGGTATCGATCAAACGTTGGTTGATATTGAAGCCCGTGTTGATGAAGATTTTTTGTCGCGTTATGGCCTGAGTAAAGGCCACTCTTCAGTGATTGAAGATGCCGTTGCTGAAGCGCTCTACCGTGAGTTAAAAGATCGTAGCCTGATTACGCATGAATTTGCGGGCGGCACTATCGGCAATACTCTGCACAACTATTCAGTACTGGCTGATGATAAATCCATCATGCTGGGCGTGATGTGCAGCCGTATCGAAATTGGCGGTTACGCTTACCGCTACTTGTGTAACACCTCAAGCCGTTTGGATCTGGATTATCTGCAACCGGTAGATGGCCCAATTGGTCGCTGCTTTGCGCTGATTTCTGAAAACGGTGAGCGCACATTTGCCATCAGCCCTGGCTGTATGGATCAACTGCGCCCCGAAAGTATTCCGGAAGAGGTTATTGCCGGAGCTTCAGCACTGGTACTGACCTCTTACCTGCTACGTTGTAAACCGGGTGAGCCGATGTCAGAAGCTACCTTGCGTGCTATTGAGTATGCGAAAAAGCATGATGTTCCGGTAGTCCTGACACTGGGCACGAAAATTCTGATTGAAGAGAACCCACAGTGGTGGCGTGATTTCCTCAAAGAAAACATCTCTATGGTAGCGATGAATGAAGAGGAAGCGGCAGCATTAACCGGTATCGAAGATCCGCTAGCGGCATCAGATAAAGCATTAGATTGGGTTGATCTTGTGCTCTGTACCGCAGGGCCTGTTGGCCTGTATATGGCCGCTTATACTGATGAAAGTACCTTGCGTCAAACTCAGCATCCGCTGTTGCCGGGCGTGATCCCTGAATTTAATCTGTACGAATTCAGCCGCCCAATGCATCGTGCTGCTTGTGTAACGCCAAAACGTATTTACTCACATATCTGCCCATATATGGGCGGGCCAGAGAAGATCATGAACACCAACGGGGCGGGTGATGGTGCTTTGTCTGCCATTTTGCATGATATGGCTGCTAACCATTATCACCGTAATAATGTGCCAAATTCCAGCAAGCACGCCTGTACCTTCATGACATACTCCTCACTGGCACAGGTATGTAAATATGCTAACCGTGTGAGTTATCAGGTATTAAACCAGCACTCTCCGCGTTTAACCCGCGGCCTACCAGAGCGTGAAGACAGTTTAGAAGAGTCTTATTGGGAACGATAAACCCTCTTTTTGACACAGAATGTCCATTAAGCCGACAGGAAACTGCCGGCTTTTTTTATGCGTAGGAATTTAGAGCTGAAACGTTACCACTAGTTGATATGCAGTGTTTTTTATGACTAACACGATGCTTTTAACTATTAAAAGCGGATTATATGCTATTTGCATGCTAAAAATGCCGCCGTAATCAAGATGCCCCAAATGATGTAATTAAGAGAGGGAACGATGAAATTAATTTTGCGCCTGCTAGCAGGCATTGCTTTTGGTGTTTTATGTGGTCTTTTTGCACCAGACTTTTTAATCCGAGTACTGATTACCGCTAAGGTATTGATTAGCCAAATGATTGGCTTCACCATACCACTACTTATCCTGTTTTTTGTCACCAGTGGCATTGCCAGCTTGCCAAAGAACTCAGGCAAATTACTGGGGAAAACCGTCGGGCTTGCTTATGCCTCTACAGTCGGTGCAGGTTTCCTCGCTTATCTGGCTTCGGTCGAGATCATGCCGACACTGTTAAGCCATGCTGGGCAACTTGCCGAACCGGTACGCAAATTAGAGCCGCTGATGACATTGCAAATTCCACCGGTCATGGGTGTGATGAGCGCACTGGTGCTGGCTTTTGTTTTTGGTCTGGGCATTGTGGCTACCAGCAGTGCTGAGATGAAAAAATTGAGCGATCAGGGCCGTGATATTATCGAACTGCTGCTGAGCAAGTTTATGATCCCAGCACTGCCATTCTATATTGCCGGTGTATTTGCGGATATGACCGTACAGGGAACAGTGTTTGCTACTCTGAAAACCTTCAGTCTGGTCTTGGTGCTGGTGGTTGTGTTGCACTGGTTATGGCTGACATTCCAGTTTATTACTACTGCTGCAATCGTAAAGCGTTCACCGTTAACCCTACTTAAAACCATGATGCCAGCATACTTTACTGCACTGGGCACCATGTCATCTGCCGCAACACTTCCTGTGACACTGCGTCAAGCTCAGGTATGTGGCGCAAGCAAAAGTATCTCCAACTTTGTTGTTCCCCTGTGTGCAAATATCCACATGGCCGGTTCAGCAATCAGTATTGTTACCGTAGCTTGTGCGGTGATGCTGATGAATGGCTACGCGCATATCCCGAGTTTTACCGAAATGCTGCCGTTTATCATGATGCTGGGAATTACCATGGTGGCCGCACCGGGTGCACCGGGTGGCGCAGTGATGGCCGCACTTGGGTTACTTGGCACTATGCTGGGCTTTAGTGAAGCGATGCTGGGTCTGCAAATTGCTCTGCACTTAGCGCAAGATGGTTTTGGTACAGCTTGCAACGTTACAGGTGATGGTGCTCTGGCGATGTGTGTTGACAAAATCGCAGAGAATGATGGCATTGTGGCTGAAGAAACGCCTATTGTGGCGGATGAGATAGCGTAAACTACGTTACCAAGTAGTTTGTAGCAAAACAAAAAGAGGTCAGTATGTCTGGCCTCTTTTTTTATTTATACGCATCTGCATCCTCTGCTTTATCGAAGTTTTGCGAGATATTTTGCAAAAATAGAGCATTCACTTCACAGTAAAAAATTTTTATATAAAAAAGTTTATTGTTAGCTGGATACATTATTTAATATAGCGCTTGATGTTGTCATATCCAGTACACAATGTGCTTTTTTCAGACATTGATACGGGTAATGGCATTACTTTACTGTCTATTTCGCACTGGCCATTCTGAACGACCGAATCACTGTGATCGGATTAAAGAATGAATCTATGCTCTTTTGGGGTCATTAATGAAAGCTGTTCGTCTACTTGCCGGCTTGCTGGTGTCTGCGCTGGCAATGGCTGCCGTGCCACATGCACTGGCTGCATCCTATCCACTGCCTCCTGTTGGTAGCCGTTTAATCGGCACTGAAGAGATCTACACTGTACCCGGAAATGGTGAATCATTAGAGACCATTGCTGCCCGTTATCAGGTCGGTTTAATCGCCATGCTAGAAGCGAACCCGACAGTCGATCCGTTCCTGCCGCAAACCGGTATGGAGCTGCGCATTCCAACAACTATGCTGTTACCAGAAACACCGCGTGAAGGGATCGTGCTAAATCTGGCCGAACTGCGTCTTTATTATTACCCGAAGGGCAGCAACGTTGTCGAAGTGTACCCTATTGGCATTGGCCGTGTAGGACGCTCTACGCCAACGATGGTCACAACCATTATCTCTAAACGTGCTAACCCGACATGGACACCAACGGCAAATACCCGCAAAGAGTATGCAGCTCAAGGTATCTCATTGCCTGCTGTTGTACCGGCAGGGCCAGAAAACCCAATGGGGTTATTTGCACTGCGTTTGGCAAAAGGCAATGGCGAGTATCTGATTCATGGTACTAACGCAAACTTTGGTATTGGCATGCGTGTGAGTGCCGGATGTATCCGTTTACGCCCAGATGATATTGAAGCGCTGTTTGATAAAGTGCCGGTGGGGACACGGGTACAAATTGTCAACGATCCTATCAAGGTCTCGGTAGAGCCAGATGGTAAGCGCTATATGGAAGTGCATCAGCCGCTGTCAAAAAATGACAACGATGATCCACAAACAATGGTGATCCCATTTAGCGCATCGGTACAGAGCTTCATTTTAGACGCTCAAACCGATAATGCAGCAGCAGAAAAAGAGGTTGCACGCCGTTCAGGTTTACCGCTGGATGTGACTGCACCAAGTGAACCGCAATAACGGTGCGGTAGATATGAGGATCACCACCGTTTAATGCTACCGCCGAGCCTTATGTAGAGGTGGGAATTTGTCGGTATAGTGAGCGTTATCGGTAGATTCGATATCGGGTTAACATCCAAACAAAAGCTGCTATGGCCATGCGCTAAGCAGCTTTTTTTATTTATAGCGCATTTCTTGCTTTTATATTTCTCATTGATTGGCCTGATAATTATACGATTTATCACGCAAAAGAATCATCTGATGCCCTTGCACACGCTTTAACCAGCCAATGTTGCCGGAAAATTGAGCGCAAACACACCTCAGACCTTCTGTTAACTCGACTCCCCCTGATACCACCGCTATAATGCCTCGTCTACTTTTCCATACTGTACTCGGGACATTCCGATAACAGAAATATATCGGTTGTGTTCGGTAACTGATACAGCGTGTTATTTTCGTGCTACACGGAAGTGAGCAGCTCATCATACCGAGCACTGAGGATTTTTTTGAGGTAAAAGATGCACGTTTCCGTTGAGACAACTCAAGGCCTTGAGCGCCGCATGACCATCACCGTAGCGGCTGACGCTATCGAAACCGCCGTTCGTAACGAACTGCAGCGTATGGCTAAAAATGTACGTGTAGATGGCTTCCGTAAAGGTAAAGTTCCAATGAGCCTGGTTGCCAAGCGTTATGGCCAGTCTGTACGTCAAGATGTTGTTGGTGAAGTTATGCAACGCAACTTCATTGACGCTATTATCAAAGAGAAGATCAATCCAGCTGGCGCACCAACCTTCACACCAAGTGAAATGGTTGAAGGCCAAGACTTCTCTTTTGCAGTAACATTTGAAGTGTACCCAGAAATCACCCTGCAGGGTCTGGATACCATCGCTGTAGAGAAGCCAGTTGTTGAAGTGACTGACGCTGACGTTGAAAACATGATCGACGTACTGCGTAAGCAACAAGCAACGTGGAAAGCAGCAGATCGTGCAGCAGAAGCTGAAGACCGCGTAACTGTTGACTTTACCGGTTCTGTAGACGGTGAAGTGTTCGAAGGCGGCAAGGCAACTGACTTTGCGCTGGCAATGGGCCAAGGCCGTATGATCCCTGGTTTTGAAGAGGGTATCGTTGGTCACAAAGCGGGCGAAGAGTTCACTATCGAAGTGACTTTCCCAGCTGAATACCATGCAGAAAACCTGAAAGGTAAAGCGGCTCAGTTTGCTATCGTACTGAAGCAAGTTGAAGAGCGTGAGCTGCCAGAACTGACTGCTGAATTCGTACAACGTTTTGGCGTTGCTGATGGCTCAATTGATGGCCTGAAAGCTGAAATCCGCAAAAACATGACCCGTGAACTGAGCACCGCAGTGAAAAACCGCGTAAAAACTCAAGTTCTTGACGGTCTGTTAGCGGCAAATGAGTTTGATATCCCAACTCCGCTGATCGATGGCGAAATTGACGTACTGCGTCAGCAAGCTGCACAGCGTTTTGGCGCACAAGGCAACAAAGCGTTTGAACTGCCACGTGAGCTGTTCGAAGAGCAAGCTCGTCGTCGCGTACAAATCGGCCTGCTGCTGGGTGAAGTTATCAAAACCAGCGAAATGAAAGCAGACGACGCACGTGTAAATGCACTGATTGAAGACATGGCTTCTGCATACGAAGATCCATCTGAAGTTGTTGCATATTACGCGAAAAATGAAGAACTGATGAACAACATGCGTAATGTTGCTCTGGAAGAACAAGCGATTGATGCTGTTCTGGCGAAAGCAAATGTCACTGAAAAAGCAGCGACCTTTGATGAGCTGATGAACCAAGCACCGGCAGCCTAAGTGCTATGAGCCGACCTAAGTATTTGACTTAATTCCGGCTCTTCTGCTATCTATGGCTCGGGTGAAGCATCACTCGGGCCATTTTTCTATTGGGGAGAAGACAATGTCATACAACGCAAAACAGGATGATTTCACCACCCGTATGGCCTTGGTGCCAATGGTCGTTGAACAGACATCGCGTGGTGAGCGATCTTATGATATCTATTCCCGCCTGCTAAAAGAGCGCGTCATCTTTTTGACCGGGCAGGTAGAGGATCACATGGCGAACTTGATTGTCGCCCAGTTGTTGTTCCTTGAATCAGAGAATCCTGAGAAAGATATCTATTTATACATCAACTCACCGGGTGGTTCAGTTACCGCAGGGATGTCTATTTACGACACCATGCAGTTTATCAAACCTAATGTCAGCACCGTATGTATGGGGCAAGCTTGCTCAATGGGCGCGTTCTTACTTGCTGGTGGCGCGAAGGGCAAGCGCTTTTGTTTACCGAATGGTCGGGTTATGATTCACCAGCCATTGGGCGGTTTCCAGGGGCAAGCGTCTGACATTCAGATTCATGCACAAGAGATCCTGAAAACGAAACTGAAACTGAATGAAACGTTGGCATTCCATACCGGCCAGCCACTGGAAAAAATCGAGCGCGATACTGACCGCGATAATTTCATGTC
This sequence comes from Plesiomonas sp., assembly GCF_051650925.1. NCBI lineage: Bacteria > Pseudomonadati > Pseudomonadota > Gammaproteobacteria > Enterobacterales > Enterobacteriaceae > Plesiomonas > Plesiomonas sp. The sequence continues at coordinate 7,300 of NZ_JBOFRH010000025.1, read as the reverse complement.
TGCTGAGGAAGCGGTGGAGTACGGTCTGGTTGATGCAGTACTTAGCCATCGCGTGTAATAGCGGCAAATTCCGGAAGCTGATATACACTCAACATTAGGTCTATCAGGTTCCGGGGCTGAGCCCTGATAAGAGGTTTACGAATGACAGATAAGCGCAAAGACGGGTCTGGCAAACTGTTGTATTGCTCCTTTTGTGGCAAAAGCCAGCATGAGGTACGCAAACTGATTGCAGGGCCGTCGGTGTATGTCTGCGATGAATGTGTCGATCTGTGTAACGACATCATCCGCGAAGAGATCAAAGAGCTGTCTCCACGTCGTGATCGCAGTGCATTACCAACACCACATGAAATCCGTAATCATCTTAACGATTACGTGATTGGCCAAGATCATGCCAAAAAAGTATTAGCAGTTGCCGTATATAACCACTACAAGCGGTTACGTAACGGTGACACTAACAACGGCGTGGAATTGGGTAAAAGTAATATCCTGCTGATCGGTCCAACCGGTAGTGGTAAAACATTACTGGCTGAAACACTGGCTCGCCTATTGGATGTGCCATTTACAATGGCTGATGCTACCACATTAACCGAAGCGGGTTATGTGGGTGAAGATGTTGAAAACATCATTCAAAAGCTGCTGCAAAAGTGTGACTATGATGTCTCTAAAGCACAGCGCGGCATCGTCTACATTGATGAAATTGATAAAATTTCACGTAAATCAGATAACCCATCAATCACCCGTGATGTTTCTGGTGAAGGTGTGCAGCAGGCATTACTGAAACTGATTGAAGGTACTGTTGCTGCTGTGCCTCCACAAGGTGGCCGTAAGCATCCACAACAAGAGTTTTTGCAGGTTGATACCTCAAAAATCCTATTTATCTGCGGCGGTGCATTTGCCGGTTTGGATAAAGTGGTTGAGCAGCGCCTAAACACCGGAACCGGCATTGGTTTTGGTGCACAGGTGAAAGGCAAAGATGATAAGTTTGGCCTGAGTGAACTTTTCACCCAAGTTGAGCCTGAAGATCTGATCAAGTTTGGTTTGATCCCTGAGTTTATTGGTCGTCTGCCGGTTGTCGCAACATTAACCGAGCTTGATGAAGCAGCGCTGATTCAGATCCTGCAAGAGCCGAAGAATGCGCTGACCAAGCAGTTCCAAGCCTTGTTTGATCTAGAAGGCGTGCAGCTTGAGTTCCAAGAAGATGCCTTGATTGCTATTGCCAAAAAAGCACTGGCTCGTAAGACAGGTGCTCGTGGATTGCGCTCAATTGTAGAAGCCGTATTGCTTGATACCATGTATGACTTACCTTCTTTAGAAGGCGTGGAAAAAGTCATTGTTAATGAAGCTGTCATTAACAATACCGCTGCACCTACCTTGATCTACGCAAAACCAGAAGCGCAAGCCTCTAACGCTGATTGATGTATGGCTCATCTGCTTTTTTGTCGTGCTGCGTCAATAAGACAAAACGGGACTTGACAAAAAGTGCTGGTTAGCCGAACGTAAATACAGGCAACGCATTGATAAAGGGAAGGGAAACCTTCCCTTTTTCTTTGTTCTTCTTTTTTCTTTGGGAAGTTATCTGCTTAGCTGTTGAATCCTATTTTTCTGACCCCATATATTCAGATAACAATTATATTTGGCGGAAGCTAAGTCTTAAGAGAGAGTTCTATGAACCTGGAGCGTTCCGAGCGAATTGATATTCCTGTATTGCCTCTGCGTGATGTTGTGGTCTATCCGCACATGGTTATCCCACTGTTCGTGGGGCGAGAGAAATCCATTCGCTGCCTAGAAGCGGCAATGGAGCAGGATAAACAAATCCTATTAGTGGCACAAAAAGATGCCGCAACTGATGAGCCTGCAGCCGCTGATTTGCACCAAATTGGTACTGTTGCCACTATTTTACAAATGCTGAAACTGCCTGATGGCACAGTAAAAGTCTTAGTAGAAGGGCAACAGCGCGCGAAAATTATCCTTCTGGCTGACAGTGACGAATTTTTCTCTGCTCAAGCTGAGTTCTTAACCACCACAGTGGTAGAAGATGCTGAGCAAGAGGTACGTGTTCGTACTGTGATTACTCAGTTTGAAGGTTACATTAAGCTAAATAAAAAGATCCCACCAGAAGTGCTAACTTCATTGGCTGGAATTGATGATCCTGCGCGCTTGGCTGATACCATCGCTGCACATATGTCATTGAAAATAAAAGATAAGCAAACGGTATTAGAGATGACCAATGTCTCTGAACGTCTTGAATATCTAATGGCAATGATGGAATCAGAAATCGATCTGCTGCAAGTTGAAAAGCGCATTCGTAACCGCGTGAAAAAGCAGATGGAAAAAAGCCAGCGCGAGTACTATCTGAATGAGCAAATGAAAGCCATTCAGAAAGAACTCGGTGAAATGGACGATGTTCCCGATGAGTTCGAAGGCTTAAAACAGAAAATTGAAGCGGCAAAAATGCCGAAAGAAGCACGTGAGAAAACGGAAGCAGAACTGCAAAAATTAAAAATGATGTCACCGATGTCAGCAGAAGCGACCGTAGTACGTGGTTATATTGATTGGATGCTGCAAGTGCCTTGGCATCAGCGCAGCAAAGTGAAAAAAGATATCGCCAAAGCGCAAGAGATCCTCGATCAAGATCACTACGGTTTAGATCGCGTCAAAGAGCGTATTTTGGAATATCTGGCAGTACAAAGCCGAATCAACAAAATTAAAGGCCCGATCCTGTGTCTGGTTGGCCCACCGGGTGTGGGTAAAACTTCACTGGGGCAATCTATTGCACAGGCTACGGGGCGTAAATATGTCCGAATGGCACTGGGCGGTGTACGTGATGAAGCTGAGATCCGAGGCCATCGTCGTACTTATATCGGTTCAATGCCGGGTAAGCTGATCCAAAAAATGGCGAAAGTGGGCGTTAAAAACCCATTGTTCCTGCTCGATGAGATCGACAAAATGGCATCTGACATGCGCGGAGACCCCGCATCAGCATTGTTAGAGGTGCTTGATCCTGAGCAGAACGTTGCGTTTAATGATCATTACCTTGAAGTTGACTATGACCTGTCGGATGTGATGTTCGTGGCAACCTCGAACTCAATGAATATCCCAGGTCCACTGCTTGACCGTATGGAAGTGATCCGTCTTTCCGGTTATACCGAAGATGAGAAACTGAATATCGCAAAACGTTATTTGCTCTCAAAGCAAATTGAGCGTAACGCGCTGAAAGCCAATGAGCTGACCGTTGATGATAGTGCATTAATTAGCATTATTCGTTACTACACCCGTGAAGCGGGCGTACGTAGCCTAGAACGAGAAATCTCTAAACTGTGTCGTAAAGCGGTGAAAAATTTACTGCTCGATAAATCACTCAAGAGCATTACGATTAACGCTGAAAACCTGAAAGAGTACCTCGGTGTACAGCGTTATGATTATGGCAAGAGTGATGGTGAAAACCACATCGGTGAAGTTACCGGCTTGGCATGGACAGAAGTGGGCGGTGATCTGCTGACCATTGAAACTGCCTCTGTTCCGGGCAAAGGCAAGTTGACCTATACCGGTTCACTCGGTGAAGTCATGCAAGAGTCTATTCAAGCGGCGATGACAGTGGTTCGTTCACGCGCTGAAAAGCTCGGGATTAATAGCGATTTTTATGAAAAACGCGATATTCATGTGCATGTGCCGGAAGGGGCAACACCTAAAGATGGCCCAAGTGCGGGTATTGCAATGTGTACCGCACTGGTCTCATGCCTCACCGGTAATCCGGTACGCGCTGATGTTGCCATGACCGGTGAAATTACCTTACGTGGTCAGGTGTTACCGATTGGTGGCCTCAAAGAGAAGCTGCTGGCAGCACACCGAGGTGGTATCAAAGTGGTACTGATTCCGGAAGAGAATCGCCGTGATTTGGAAGAGATCCCTGATAACGTGATTGCTGATTTGCAGATTCACCCAGTCAGTAAAATTGACCAAGTTTTGAGTATTGCCTTAGAAAACAGCCCGTTTGGGGTTGATTTTCCAACAGCAAAAGCGTGATCTATAGCAAGAAGCGCTGAGAAATACAGACTGGTTTGGTTTTCTGACCTTGCCAGTCTTTTTTTGCGCAGTTACCGTAGCCACCAACGTAACAAGGTTAAACCTGTTAATCCCTTGTGTTACGTGGCTTGTAACTTAAACAACCCAGCGTTTGCGCTGCTTGCCAAGCCTGAGTAAGACTGATATAAAAGCGCCATCGTGACCCTAAAGGATAGTGTCGGGCATGATATGAGATTCTTAGAGGGGATGAAGAGTGAATAAATCTCAACTGATTGACAAAATTGCAACTGATGCAGATATTTCAAAAGCGGCTGCTGGCCGTGCGCTAGATGCATTCATTGATTCTGTAACTGATACACTGAAATCAGGTGATCAAGTTGCACTGGTTGGTTTTGGTACTTTTGCTGTGCGCGAGCGCGCTGCACGCACAGGCCGTAATCCGCAAACCGGCAAAGAAATTGCAATTGAAGCCGCTAAAGTACCGGGTTTCCGCTCGGGTAAAACACTTAAAGATGCGGTAAATAGCTAATCACAGATAACCTGTGCAAAATGTTGTTGCGTCTACAATAATCAACATTTTGTTATGATTGCAAGGCGCATCATTTGATGCGCTTTTTTTCTTATTTGACAGCGTAACAAGACGGAGCATTGTCAACTCATGATGGACAAATTGCGCGAAGCGCAACATAGCATCGCTCTCAAAGTTGTGCTCGGTATCATTATTCTGTCGTTCGTACTGACCGGCGTTCAAGGATTCCTCAGCGCGAACAGCAACTATGTTGCTAAAGTCGATGGACAAGAGATTACTCGCCAGCAGTTCGAGCAGGCATTCCAAACAGAACGTACTAACTTACAACAGCGTATGGGCGACAACTTTAATACGTTGGCAGCAGACCCTAATTATCTGACTATGCTGCGTAAAGAGGTATTAAACCGCCTGATTGATGATGTATTGCTAAATCAGTATGCCAAATCACTCGATTTGCGTGTTAGCGATGATCAAATCAAGCAGGGCATTGTCACTATGCCTGAATTCCAGAAAGAGGGGCGTTTTGATAACGCACAATATCTGGACTTGATTCAGCGTGCAGGTTTTACACCTGATGCTTTCAGTGAGTATATGCGTCAGCAGATGGTTCGCCAGCAACTCTTGTCAGCTTTTACCGGCAGTGATTTTGTGTTGCCAAAAGAGAGTGAGCAGACATTTGCACTGTTGACACAAGAGCGTGATGTTCGTTTAGCGACTATTGCAGTACAACCTCTTGAAGCGGCACAGTCAGTAACCGAGCAAGAGCTGAAAGACTATTACGAGAAGAATCCAACTCGTTTCATGTCTCCAGAGCAAGCGAAAGTGCGTTATGTTGAAATTAACGCGTCTGAACTGCAAAAAGCGGTGAAAGTGGATGATGCAACCATCAGCCAGTATTACCAAGAGAACAAAGCCCGTTTTAGCCAGCCTGAGCGTCGCAAGCTAAGCCATATTTTGGTGAGCAATGAAAAAGCGGCACAAGCTATCGAAGCTGAACTGAAAAAAGGGGCTGACTTTGCCACTTTGGCAAAAGAAAAATCAGAAGATAAGTTCTCTGGCCGTAAAGGTGGTGAACTAGGTTGGACTGATAAAGGGGTCATGGATCCGGCTTTCGATCAGGCTGCATTTGCTCTGACCGCTAAAGGTGATGTGTCAGCTATCGTGAAAACCCAGTTTGGCTATCATGTGATCCGTTTAGATGATATCCAACCGGAGCAAGTACGTCCGCTGTCAGAAGTGCGTGATGATGTTGCCAAGCAACTGCGTCAAACCACGGCAATGAATGAATTCTACGCTCTGCAACAAAAGGCCAGTGATAAAGCCTTTGAAAATCCGGATTCATTGGATGATGTTGAAGCGGCTACTGGCGTGAAGATTCAGGAAACTGGTTTGTTTGATGAGAAAAACGTACCGGCAGCACTGAATTACCCTGATGTTGTGAAGGCTATTTTTAGCGATGATCTGATCAGTGGTAATGCAAACTCAGACGTTATTTCGGTAGATGACGAACACGCTTTTGTTATTCGAGTGATTGAGCATAAAAACGAAGCGCGTAAGCCATTTGCGGATGTTAGCGCTGAAATTACCGCATTGCTAAAACGTCAAAAAGCAGAAGCGGTTGCTCGTGCAGAGGGTGATAAGTTGCTGACTGCGCTCAAAGCCGGTAAAGGTGATGAGGCATTAAAAGCAGCGTCTGTTGAGTTTGGTAAGTCTCAAACGTTACAACGTAATGCACCAGATCAGCAATTAGCGACTGTTGTTTTCAATCTGGCAAAACCGCAAGACAATAAACCTGTGTATGGTTTAAGCCAAGACAATAAAGGTGATGTTGTTGTGGTTGAACTGTTGAAAGTACAGAGTGAAAATAATCCGGAAATGGCCAAAATGTTTGCTCAGCAACAGCTTAATGGTGAAATGAATACCACCTTTATGGCAATGTTAGCGAGTTTACGTGCTAATACCGAGATTAAATACGGTGATTTAGCAAACGTAGAATAATATTCCGTTACTGCTGTAATTCACTGCAACAACAAAAAGCCGCTTTTGCGGCTTTTTGCTTTTTGGTAAACCGCAGATAGACTCTTTTTTTCTGAGCAGGCAGAGTTTTGGCTTAATGGGCTTCTTTGTTTATGGAATAAAAAAGAGAGAGTGCTGTGTATCCAAAAAACGCATATCAAAAAATATCTAGCCAAGCTAAACGCTTATCACACAGTTTCTTGTGTTTTATGCTCTGTTACCTCTCGGTCAGTACCGAAATTTATGCGCAGACTGAACGTTATATTATCAACGGTATTCCGATTGAAAATATTGAACAGGATAAAAGCAGCAGTAAGATGCCCCTATTAACCGCAACCGCTGCGGGAAAAACATCTGCAACGACACAGACCACGTCAGCGGGGAAACTAGAGCAGGTTAATATTAATACGGCGACTGCCGATGAGCTTGACCGTGTCTTAGTGGGTATCGGTAAAAATAAAGCACAAGCAATAATCGATTACCGTACAAAAAATGGGGCATTTTTACGCCCTGAGCAGTTGACGGATGTGAAAGGTATTGGGGAAGGGCTGCTGAAAAAAAATGTGTCACGTATTTTACTATAACCCAGTAGCTTGTGTGGTATGAGGCAATATCAAAATGTAGAGAGTTAAGATGAGGGCTAACTACTTGAGAATCTGTGCTTTGTAATACTCTGCTGAGTTTGTTACCAGTGCAGCATAGCCACAAGTACTCTTATTATGGCAAAGTAAC
>NZ_JBOFRH010000024.1:0-1106 GCF_051650925.1 Plesiomonas sp. | reverse complement strand
GAAGCGATTGGGGCTGATTTTCCCTGAGCCACGCATCATCAAAACCACGCGCTTTGCTCAGCGTGCTATGCCGGCGCTGGCGGTATTCAGTGTGGCGTGGCAGATGTCGTTAGGCGGCGGAAACAACATGGCGATGGCTGTGATAGTGGGGCTTTTTGCACTGAGCCTGCCGATTCAAGGGCTATGGTGGCTGGGAAAACGCGCGCATACGCCGTTGCCGCCAGCGTTAACCAGCTGGTATCGCGACATCTATGACAAGATGCGCTCAGGTGGTATGGCCTTAATGCCGGCAGTGGCTAAGCCGCGCTACCAAGAGCTGGCCGATCTCCTAAACCGTGCCTTTAAAAAGCCGGAGTGGCAAATTCTGCTCGATGAGCTGTAACCTTGCCGGATGTGAGCCCAGATATGAGCCAAACATGAGCAAGCGGCGTGCTGAATAGTCGTGCTAAGTCATTGATAAGCAGTAAATAAGTACGTACTAATCCGTAGGGGGAGTACGTGCGAGTATTGGGCTGCTGGATTGATGACTTGGCTGATTACTTTAATGCGGATTATGTAAATGTAGTGGCGTTCAGCACGGCAACTTTGTTGTTTTATGCAGTTTGTTTCTGTTTTGTGTTTATTTTCTGTCTGTTTTATGTTTTTAGACAAAATTTACTGCATACTTATGCGCTTCGCGCTGCATGTCCCTTGTCCCTTCGCTTCCCTGTAGGTCTTTTTACGTCGTGAATACACATTGGTGTTTTCCGTTGTGTTGCTTATGATTAATAGCTGTAACGTGTCAGCTATTATTTATTGCACCGAAATGCCCGATAAATGACCTTACGTTCAAGAATTGCGTTGCGAAAATAAACGAGTTGTTTCAATTTTCATCATTATTTTTATTACGACTTTGTCAGAACAGAATGACTTATCTGACATATTGATCTGCGCGAGGGAATGTTATTTTCGCGCAGAGAATAAAAAGGTGGTTTAAATCAAAAAAATATTTTCGCTAGCGTGTTACTTTTTATTTCAAAGATATTTCTTCACTGCTGTTTTGTTGAATCGATACAGCTATTAGGAAATCTCTTTTAATCGCGAAATAAATTGCGGAACGTGCGGAG
>NZ_JBOFRH010000023.1:0-6201 GCF_051650925.1 Plesiomonas sp. | reverse complement strand
CATGCCCAAACCACCGCCAATCAGGACGTTAAAGCCCACTAACTGGCCTTGCTCTGCTATCGCAACAAAGTTCAGGTCATTAGCATGCAAATCAACATCATTTTGTGGCGGGATCACAACAGTCATTTTGAACTTGCGTGGCAGATAGGTTGCGCCATAAATCGGCTCTTGCTCACCGCCGGCTACTTTTTCTTCGTCCAGCCAGATCTCGGCATAGCCTTTGGCGTTGGGCATAAAGTGATCTGAGAGCGTTTTGGCATACTCATACGCCTGTGCATGCAACACCGACTCTGCGGGGTTAGAGGTACACATTACATTGCGGTTAACATCACCGGCGGTAAAAATAGAGTCAATCCCGACTTTATCTAGCCCTTGAAAGACCGATTTCAGGTTAGGTTTAAGAATGCCGTGATACTGAAATGTCTGCCGTGTGGTCAGGCGGATGCTGCCATACAGTGTCAGATCACTGGCATACTGATCAATGGCCAACCACTGCGCAGGTGAGACCACACCTCCGGCGATACGAGCACGAAACAAAAAGTGGTGACGCGGCTCTAATTTTTGCTCGGCACGCTCGGCACGAATATCACGATCATCTTGTTGATACAGGCCGTGAAATTTAATCAGTTGAATACTGTCGGCAGAAAAGCCCCCCGTTAGGCCGTCGTTAATCTCTTCTGCAATGTTGCCGCGTAAAAAGTTGCTCTGACTTTTGATACGCTCATTATCCGATAATTTCTGGCTCATCAATACACATCCCTTTGATAGCGTTTCGTTTGGCGCAGCTCGCTAAGGTACTCTTCAGCCTGTTCAGCAGAGTAGTGGCCATGCTGGGAAATAACCTCAAGTAGGGCACGTTGTACATCGTGTGCCATGCGATTGGCATCACCACAGACATACAGGTGTGCGCCCTGCTGTAACCACTGCCAGAGCTGTGCGCCCTGCTCACGAATTTTATCCTGCACATACACTTTGTGCGCCTGATCGCGCGACCATGCCAGCGATATCTGCGTCACTAATCCTGATTTCACCCATTTTTGCCACTCCACCTGATACAAAAAGTCATCGGTAAAGTGTGGGTTGCCAAAAAATAACCAGTTTTTCCCTTCCGCACCAGAGGCTTCGCGTTGTTGCATAAAAGCACGGAACGGGGCAATGCCGGTTCCCGGACCAATCATCACGACCGGTGTTTCAGGATCATTGGGCAGGCGAAAGTTATCATTGGGCTCAACAAACACCCGCAGCGCATCACCGGTTTGCAACCGATCGGCTAGAAAACCAGATGCTCCGCCGCTACGAATTTGTGCATGCTCTTCATAACGCACCACGCCAACGGTCAGGTGCACTTCATCTCCCACCTCTTCTTGTGCTGAGGCAATGGAGTACAGGCGTGGGGTTAAACGGCGCAACATACCAAGCAGTTGTTCAGCACTTAGCGGGCTTGGGGCCTGTTGCAGCATGGCAATCAGTGAGTGCTGCTGGGCATAGTGACGCAGTGCGGCTTTATCCCCCGTTAAGATCTGTAGGTGCTCTGCACCGCTAAAACCGGCATAAGCGTCAACCACTGAAGGGGCGTTTTGGGTGATCTCATAGTGATGAATCAGTGCTTCACGCAGTGATAAATCTAAATGGGTATCAACACTGACCGTTTCACTGCCCTGTAAACTGACATAACCGAGCAATTCATCTACCAGCAGAGGATCATTGCTAAACCAGACACCGAGTGCATCACCGGCCTGATAAGTTAAGCCACTTTCAGCCAGATCAATTTCAATGTGGCGAACGTCTTTTTCAGAGAAACGGCCGGTAATTTTTTGCTGGGCAGCAAGTTGCACAGTGCAGGGCGCATCTTTGCTGTAGTGCTGCTGTTTGTTAGGAGATACGGGTACATGCGCTGTTTCAGCCACAGAGGTGGATATGATTGAAGATGCTACCGCTAACTGCGGGGCAAGTTCAGCCACTAATGCGGCAGACCAAAGATCAACGGCAGCCTGATAATCAACATCCGCATCAACCCGAGCCAGTAAGCGCTGTGCACCCAGCTCGGCAAGACGAGAGTCAAAGTCTTTACCGGTTTGACAAAACTTTTCGTAGGAGGAGTCTCCTAAGCCAAATACGGCAAACTGAGCGGCAGAGAGATCAGGCGCTTTTTTGCCGTACAGGAATTTATGCAGTTCAACGGCCTCTTCCGGCGGCTCACCTTCACCATAGGTGGCGGCAATGACAATCAGGATTTGAACTTGAGCCAGACTTTTTAATTTTACATCAGCCGCTTTCAGGTAGTTCACCTGCCAGCCTTCGGTTTGCAGCGCATCACGCAGGCCTTCTGCAACCCGTTTGGCATTGCCTGTTTGTGAGGCAGAAATCAGGGTGATGACGGGTGCCGGAATCTGCGTGGCCGCGCTGATAGCGGCTGTCTGGCTGCCAAGAGGGGCGGCCAGTGTTGCTGTACTGGCCTGATGGCTCAGTGCCCAAAAATAGCCGGATAACCATGCCAGTTGTTGTACGGAGGGGTCACCCAGAGTTTGCTGTAAACCGCTTAGCTGCGCGGCACTGATTGGCACGGAGGCTGCCAGTAAATCCTTGGCACTCATCATCACGACATTCCTTATGCTAGAGATGTAGGTAGATTACCTACAGTTCTAAATCAAGATAAAGAATGGATAGCAATGTTTAATAACCGAAAGAAATAAGAACGGGCACCGCAGTGCCCGTTGGGGGAAATGACCAAACAGATTGGGTCAATTAGAAGCCGAACGACAACCCGCCGTACCAGCCATTGGTATTCATGTCGCTCGCATTGTTGTTATTTTCGTTGAAATCCATCTTCGCCCACTGATAACCGGCTTTCAGGTTCAGTGCGCCGGCACGCCATGCCAGACCCAGTTGGCCATCGTAGCCCCATGTGTTGTCATAGAGTGGCATGTTCAGCTCTGCAGTAACGGACAACGGAGTACTTGGAATACGCAGTTCACCGGCGGAATAAGCCAAGAACATCCCCTGCTCAACACTGTGATTACTCACGGTGTTGGTCTGCTGCCGCCAGCCGGCACCCAGATCAATGTTGATCAGGCCGTTATCCAACAGCTGGTAGTAACCGATCATGTCCCACTTTTCTTGCTCGATAACCTGACCGTTAGAGCTGCCATCAAGATTCTGGTAGCGGATCATCGCATTTGGCAACAGTGGGATCGGATGCTCAAGTTGCAGGCCGATACGGTAACCGCTGGCATTGTTATCACTAAAACCGTGGCCAGCATCGAGAGTGGTACCCGCCAGAAATTCGGTACTTCCTTTAATGGATAACGCATCGGCCATGGCCGGAGACGCAGCAAACAAAACTAACAGCGCTAAGCTCTTTTTCATTATTAATATCCTTTACACAATCATCAAATAACACGATCACCTGATCCCGCCCTGAAAGAAAAAACACAGCAAACGCTGTGTTGATTGCCGGAGCACCCGAACGGGAACATTCCAAAAAATTAATGCTGATGCTGTTTTGCAGGCGATACGGTTTTCGCCACCGCATCAATATTGATCTGCTGGCCGTTATCAAACGTCAGCGTCAACGGTACGGTTGTGCCTTCAGGCAGTGCCTGATGCAAATTCAGCAACATAATGTGCAAGCCACCCGGCTGTAAGATCATGGTGCCTTTGGCTGGAATCGCAATCTGCGCAACAGCCTGCATGCTCATCACCCCTTGCGCATTGGTGCTGCTTTGGTGCATTTCGGTTTTATCCGCCAACGGTGAGCTGACCGATACAAGCTGCCGCTCATCACTTTCTGGATTAAACAGAGTCAAAAAAACGGCTGAGACATTCGCATTGGCAACGGTGGCACGTGCATAGGGCTGAGCAGCCACAACAGCGGCCTGAGCCACGCTACTGAACAAGCTACTCAGTAGTAAGCTGCTAAACAGTACACAGCTACAAAATACGCCACTTCGTCGTAACAAGGAGAAAAACCCTTTTTGCATGATGATATCCTTATCAGTAAGGGTAACAGCCGATAAATCAGGCGGTAACGATACCGATAAACCACCGAATCTTCTAGCGGGTAAAACGGCTAAATTCACGGTAATTTGAATAAATTCCGTACAAAGACCACGAGATCACAAAAAAACACCGGCACAAATACGGTGATAATCCGGTTTATCACAGGTGGCGGCGGCCATAATTGGTCTTGGTACGGATAAACCAGACCACGATAACTGCCACAATCAGCCACGGTAATACTTTAAATGCAACTGCCAGCATGCCGGCTAGCAGCATGACCACAAAACCGGCGATCAGGGCGGCAATCGCACCGAGTAACGATAAACCGGTCATCAGCAGCACAGCAAAAAAGCCCAAAACAAAAAACAGTTCCAACATGGCTGTATTCCCTTCGATTCAGGCTACTTGCCTGCAAGTGTGGTCAGCCTAATGGCCGACACGGTGCTCAAAAATAGCACAAAATCCGAGCAGAGATGATAATAAGCCAACCACTATATCGGTTCATGCTGCTTTTTACTGAGTTGCTGCCCATTATTAGCAGCTTATTACTGACGGCTTACTGGCATAGCTAAGTGGGTTAAATTATCCGCGTTGCACCATCTTCAGTGCAGCCTCTAAGACATCAATGCCCGCACCGGCTTTATGGGCATTTTCACTCAGATGTCTCCGCCATTGGCGTGCACCCGGAATGCCCTGAAAAATACCCAGCATGTGTCGGGTAATGTGGCCAAGATATGTTCCCTGACTGAGTTCGCGTTCGATATACGGGTACATCGCCTCTACAGCCGCAATACCATCAACCACAGGTGCACTTGGATCAAACAGTTGTTGATCGACTTGTGTCAGTAGGGTTGGGTTTTGATAAGCTTCACGCCCAACCATTACGCCATCGAGATGTGCAAGGTGGATTTTTGCCTCATCGAGCGTTTTAATTCCGCCGTTAATGGCAATAGTCAGGTGCGGAAAATCGCGCTTGAGTTGATAGACTCGCTCATAATCAAGCGGTGGGATCTCGCGGTTCTCTTTCGGGCTTAAGCCCGACAACCAAGCTTTACGGGCATGCACAATAAAGGTGTCACACTCGCCTTTTTCAGCCACCGTCTGAATGAAATCGACCAAAAACGGGTAGCTATCTTGATCATCAATCCCGATACGGGTTTTCACGGTGACGGGAATGGAAACGACATCGCGCATCGCTTTGATGCTGTCGGCAACCAGTGCAGCATTCCCCATCAGGCACGCACCAAACATACCATTTTGTACGCGATCTGACGGGCAGCCCACATTGAGGTTGATCTCATCATAACCGCGCTGTTCGGCCTGTTTCGCGCACTGCGCCAGATCAGCTGGGTTGCTGCCGCCAAGTTGTAATGCCAGCGGATGCTCTTCCTCGTTATAGGCCAGATAATCGCCTTTTCCGTGAATGATCGCGCCAGTCGTGACCATTTCAGTGTACAGCAGGGTTTGCTGTGTCAGTTGGCGGTGGAAATGGCGACAGTGGCGGTCGGTCCAGTCGAGCATCGGGGCTACAGAAAAACGTTGGCTTGGGTATTGGGTCATGCTGATCTCCTCATCGGGCGCGCATTCTAACAAACCCGCACCACTTTTCGCTATTTTTTGACCACTCATGCTAAACTCACGGCCTGAAAAGGCTCTTACTCTGCAGAATTTTGGCATGAATCAGCAAGCACTCCAGCGTTTACTTCAAAAAGCACAGATCTTATGCGAGCAGCGCGGCGTACGCCTGACAGCGCAACGTCAGCAGGTGTTGCGCTTACTGGCAGAACATGCCGGTGCAATTAGCGCATATGATCTGCTCGATAAATTACGGCAAAGCGAACCGCAGGCAAAACCCCCAACGGTATATCGGGCGCTTGATTTCCTGCTAGAGCAGGGCTTTGTGCATAAGGTGGAATCGGTCAACAGTTTTGTACTGTGCAGCGGTTTTGAAGAGCATGTGCATCACACACAGCTTTTTATTTGTGATCAGTGCGGTTGTGTTAATGAGTGTCGTACTGAGGCGATTGACCATACGCTGGCAACGGTGGCAGCAGAGCTTGGTTTTACCATTAAGCACCGAATTGTTGAGGTGCACGGCACGTGTGCGTTGTGCTCTGCATCCCACATACAGTAATTTAAAAAAAAACGGGGCGTTATCTGCGCCCCGAGATCTGTTTTTACGCAGTTTAATGCGTTAGCTGC
>NZ_JBOFRH010000022.1:0-1134 GCF_051650925.1 Plesiomonas sp. | reverse complement strand
GTGCAGATTTGCTTGGCGCGGTCGACGCTGGCTTAACGGGTGCCGTACTTTCTGCGGCGAGAGCAAACATAGCGCCACATGACATTATGAGTGCAACAATCTTAGGGATCAGCTTCATCATCGGCTCCTCTACTGTTCCTGCCCTTGATACAAGCGATCAACTATCGCTCGCAAAAAGTGATACCAATCAGTGTCTTTTAGACCACTCGACTGGATCCATGAAGGAAACGCAGGGTAACTCAGCGTAATATCAATACGCTCGGCACTTTGTGACCAGCCATCAATGAAATTCATGGCCCATGGGAAACCGCGACTATCCACAAACTTCGATGTGGAGAAGATCGCCGAGTTATCATCTAATCGTCCATACAACGTGGTATCAAACAGCTCGGTACCGCCAAATTGCGGTAAATGCACCTGCCACTTCAGACCTGGCTGGAAACCAATATTCTCACCGTGATAAATACCAGGGGTGGCGAAAATGAAAGGATCGTACGGTGCGCTGCCTAAACGCGCGCGGGCTATCGGTTTATCAAACTCCACCACCAGCTGATACTGTGTATTAATATCTTCACGGCAATCCGGTTTAGTACGGAAATATTCACACCGTGTCGGTACGGCATCTTTTAAATCATAGCTGAAGACAAATACTGCCTCTCGGTGACTCGGATCGAGCGCTAGTTTGTTCACCACCTCGCCATTCTTGGTTAACAGCGCGGATTTTACTTCGCTGGCTTGAACGCCCGGAAGCCGCCATGCAAAACCATTATGATACCCCGCTCCCAGTGATTGCACTTTGGCGTCAATCGTCAATTGCTTCAACGCATTAACGTTATTGGACACTTCATGCATCTGATAGGAAATGGCGACGTCATTAAAATCATAATCACCTTGTTGCGGCCACAGATCTTCAAAAGCCACCGTTGCCCAGCGATTCTGCCCTGGATAATAGCTATCAAATTCGATATTTGGATTATCAATCTGCACCAGTTGTTTAAAGCGCGTTGAATCCACACTGTAGTTAGGATTTTCATCCGTGCCCTGATTACTGATACCTTTTACCGCCTCAATAGGCGTTAATACCATTTCAGCAATCACATCGTTGAAATCATGATCGCCACCGGTGCGGAATAT
>NZ_JBOFRH010000021.1:0-4140 GCF_051650925.1 Plesiomonas sp. | reverse complement strand
CGGTTATTCGGTTTTATTTATGCAGATAAAATAGATAAGTATTTGGCAGGTAATAAAAAATTAACGTGGCATACCGTTTGGTGATGCCACGGGTGTCAAAGACACCTTCGCTTGCTGCCGGGAGAGTGATGTGGACATCACCCTCTCTGATAAAATGGTCTTTCAGTTATGATGAATGCGTAAACTGAGGTGACACTACGCGTCAACAGACCTTTGTTATAGCAGCTTATTATCTGCCGATTAACTTAAATATCACAATGATGTGACTTAATGTTTAATTGTGCGAGACATATTGCATAATCAATGCGTTGTGATGTTACTCATCTTAACTAATTTGTTGCGAGTACTGTTAAGAGCGGGGAAATGTTGATCCGTAGCAAAAAAAGCTTGCTATAAAACACGTAGAATAATGATAATGATAATCTATCTTATTTAAGCGTTGGCGATAGTAATGAAGACACTGGCTGATTTGAGTGTGGGCGATAAGGCGCGAGTGATGAACATGCAGCGCTTAGATCGTCCACTGCGTAAAAAATTGATGGTTTTAGGGGTTCTACCTTCAAGTGAAATCAGTGTGGTGCGTTTTGCTCCACTTGGGGATCCTCTACAGATTGAGATTTGTGGTGTAAATATTGCTCTGCGTTTAACAATAGCCGCGGGTATTGATGTTGAGGTGTTAGCATGAATTTCTCCTTATTAACGGTAGGGAACCCTAATAGCGGTAAAACCTCGTTATTCAATGGTTTAACCGGTGCTCGGCAACAAGTGGGTAACTGGAGTGGGGTAACCGTTGAGAAGAAGGTAGGGTCATGCAGTGTTGGTGCTCATAAACTGCAAATTACCGATCTGCCCGGTGTGTATGCGTTATCAGGCGATAATGTTGATAGCGGTAAAGATGAGCAACTAGCAACGATTGTGGTTGAGTCTATCCCCGCTGATGTCATCTTAAATATTGTTGATGCTTCTGCTTTAGAGCGTAGCTTGTATCTGACACTGCAACTGATTGAAACCGGCCGCCCAGTTGTGGTGGTGGTAAACAAAACTGATGCACTTGAGCGTAATCGTCAGCAATTGAATGTGCCTTTATTATCCCAAATACTCGGATGCCCAGTTTTTGCTATTTCTGCTCATAATCAGCGTCAGGTTAACCGTTTTCGCAGTGAGTTGGCTGATCTGCTCGCTCAAGGGGTTCAACCTTCTACATTAAAACTTGATTATGGTTTGGATATTGAATCTGTTCTGAGTGATCTGGAAGTGTTGTGCCCGCTCAATGAACAGGCCAGTACCCGATCATTAGCATTACGATTACTGGAAAGAGATCGTCTGGTTGAAAAACGCTTAGGTGTTGAGCAACAAGATATTGCGCACCAAAAAATAGTACGATTAGAGAGTCAGGTTGATACTGATTTACAAATTGCCGACGTGCGGTACAGCTTTATTCATGCGCAGTGCCAGAAAGTACGTAAACATGTTGGTATTGTTAGCCATAAAACCAGTGAGAGAATTGATAAGGTCGTTTTAAACCGGTACCTCGGTTTGCCAATTTTTTTATTGGTAATGTACCTGATGTTTATGTTCTCGATTAAGGTGGGTAGTTCATTTATCGATTTCTTTGATATTTCGGTGGGGGCTCTATTAGTCGACGGAACACATCATCTTTTTGATGGTATCCTGCCTGTTTGGTTAGTGACACTATTAGCCGATGGTTTTGGTGCAGGTATTCAAACAGTAACGACCTTTATTCCGGTGATCGGTTGTCTGTATCTGTTTATGGCCGTACTGGAAGGCTCGGGGTATATGGCACGTGCTGCATTTGTGCTGGATAAACTGATGCAAAAAATTGGCTTACCTGGGCGCTCATTTGTTCCTTTGGTCATCGGTTTTGGTTGTAATGTGCCTGCTATTATGGCAACCCGTACATTAACACAAGAGCGTGAACGTCTATTAACGGTCATGATGACGCCATTTATGTCTTGTGGCGCTCGTTTACCTGTTTATGCACTGTTTGCCACGGCGTTTTTCCCACATTCAGCTCAAAATATTGTTTTTGCACTGTATCTTGTCGGGATTTTGATCGCCGTTTTTACCGGTTTGTTGCTGCGTAATACGTTACTACCGGGGAGTAGTGAAAGTTTTGTAATGGATTTGCCTGATTATGAGTGGCCAACACTGCGTAATATTGTCTTGAAAACATGGCAAAAACTGAAAAACTTTGTTTTTGGTGCCGGTAAAACCATTGTTATTGTTGTTGCTGCACTTGGCTTTTTTAACTCATTGGGTGTTGATGGATCATTTGGTAACCAAAATACCGAACATTCAGTTTTGGCTCAGGTTGCAAAAAAAGTGACACCAGTATTGGCACCTATCGGCGTGGAAAAAGATAACTGGCCTGCAACAGTCGGAATTATTACCGGTATTTTTGCTAAAGAAGCGGTAGTCGGCACATTAAATGCGCTTTACAGCGGTGAAACTGCCTCTGATAGTAGTGAATACAATTTCTTTGCTTCATTTAAAGAAGCACTGCTGACAATTCCTGAAAACTTGTTAAATATCAATTTAGCTGACCCACTGGATATTAATGTTGGTGATACCACTGACCGTGCTGCTGCGGCACAAGCACAAGAGGTTAATGCATCAACATTTGATAAGCTGGCACAGAACTTCTCTGGCCCCGCAGCCGCGTTCAGTTATCTTCTGTTTGTATTGCTGTATACACCTTGTGTTGCGGCGATGGGAGCATTTGTGCGGGAAGTAGGACGTAACTGGGCACTATTTGTTGCCGGTTGGACCATGCTTTTGGCCTACGTTGTGGGGACTTGGTTCTATCAGGTGATGCATTTTTCACTGCATCCTGCAGAGAGTATTTTGTGGCTGAGTATTACCGGTGGTCTGCTATTGGCCGTCATGGTTGTATTGCGCATTATGGGTAAAAATCAGCAACCACGTGAGGTAAAATTAGCATGATTTTACAGACGTTACGGGAAACTTTGCAGACTCAAGGGCGTATTACGCGTCGTGATCTGGCCAAGCAGTTTGCGACCAGTGAAGATGGTATTGATGCCATGTTACAGGTATGGTTACGCAAAGGTCGGATAGCAAAAGAGACGCAATGTGTTTGCAGCGGCGGTTGTTGTGGAGCAAGTGAAGAGGTCTATTATCGCTGGCTTGAGGCTGACGGTATTGCCGTAGTGGTCAAACACTGATTCTTAAATACTGATACAGATTTGTAGACTGCTTTAGTGCTACTTAGTTGTCAATTTTGTGAAGAGTAAAACGCCAACGAAGGAGACAACGTTGGCGTTTTTTATTGCCTTAGCAAAGTCTGTATGTACCGATATGTTTATTTGGCAGGTACAAAATCAGTCAGTTGGTTTAGCTGTTCAAGAAGCGGCAAGCTGGCTTGGATTTGCTCATCAGCACTGCGCAGTTTGCTGGTTAAATTACCCCAGATAGGTGCTGGCCAGACAGCATCTTGCTGAAAACGGGCAACATGGTGAATATGCAGTTGAGGAACCATATTACCAATTGCGGCTATATTCAATTTATCAGGGGTGTATATTTGTTCAATGATTTGAGCGAGAGCACTCGACTCTTGCATTAACTGCATTTGCTCTGCATGGGTTAGATGGTGAATTTCTTTGATGTTATCTCGTTTGGGAACAAGAATAAGCCAAGGTACATTGCTGTCTTTACTCAATAATACCTGACATAACGGGAAAAAACCTAATGTGGTGGTATCGGCAGCTAGTCGGGGGTGCAGTAAAAAATCTGAATGTGGCAGCATTGCTATTTTATCCCTTAACGGAAAAGACCTGTATGAGCATAACAAGTTTATGGTCTGAGTTCTGAATCTGTTTTGTCTGGCTATCTGGGGTGTGTTTAACTTGTCAGATCTCTCTGCACTATTGCTAGCATTATTACTTGAGTTCCCACTCTTCTAATGGCATAGGGCGACCAAAGTAGTAGCCCTGTGCTTTTTGAGCGCCCAGTTGTGCTAGGCATGCAGCTTCTTGTGCATTTTCAACACCTTCAGCAACGAGAGGAACTTGGCAACTGATGGCCAGTTGAATAACCGAGTTAATCACACGATCACTGCCTGCGCTATTGAGCAATCCGCTGACAAATGTGCGGTCTATTTTC
>NZ_JBOFRH010000020.1:0-1382 GCF_051650925.1 Plesiomonas sp. | reverse complement strand
CTGACCCAAGCTCTGTCAGCGGCGAAACCTCGGCAGAGTTGCTGCAGCAGATCAAACCGAAGATGGATTCGTTGGTTCTGCCACAAGGCTATTCGCTGGAGTGGGGCGGGGACTATGAGAGTACCAAGAATGCGCAGTCTGGGCTGTTGTTGAGCTTGCCGGTGGCCTTTGTCATCATGTTTATCATCACGGTGTTGATGTTCAGCTCGTTAAAAAATGCGGTCGCCATTTGGTTGACCGTACCGCTGGCGATGATTGGGGTGACGTTTGGTTTTCTGCTCACTGGGATCCCGTTTGGCTTTATGGCGTTGATTGGCTTGCTCAGTTTGAGCGGGATGCTGATCCGTAACGGGATTGTGCTGGTGGAAGAGATTGGCTTACAGCGCAAAGAAAAACCGTTTAAAGAGGCGGTGATTTATGCCGCCGCGTCGCGGATGCGGCCTATCTTGCTGACCGCATTTACCACGGTACTGGGGTTAATCCCGCTGTTAAGTGATGCGTTTTTCCAGAGCATGGCGGTGGTGATCATGTTCGGTCTTGGCTTTGCCACGGTACTGACGTTGCTGATTCTGCCGGTGATTTACAGCTGCTTTAACAAGCCCGATCCGGTAACAGGGCACTGAGTTCGCCGAGTAATAACGCGATACTGATATCTGAATGAATAAGGCCGGCGCTGTGCAAACACGCCGGCCTTGTTTTTTACGGTGAGATAACCAGCGAGCTATCGAGTGACATGATTTAGCGATGTAATTTGTTGTCTCGTTATCGTGCTTTAGTGTTAATCGCGCCTTTTACAAGGTAATGATGGCGCGGGTGGCTTTGTTCGACAGCAGTAGCATTGAGAGCAATACCGAAGACACAAAGGTAGTCAGTAACACCGCGATTTTTATCGCAATCGAGTCGATAACAATTTGCGATGAGAACAGGGCGAAAATCGAATAGTGCAGGATATACACACCGGTCATCGATTTACTGGTTTTGGTTAATAGAGTTTTAATCACATTACCATGGATGTAATTGCTAAATTTATTTGACGCAATGATTACGCTGATAACTAGAGTATAGATTGGTGAGCCAATCAAGAAAAAAGAGTTATTATCGCGCTCAAACAGTGGATAGAGATACGTCCGTTCAAATAACCAGCTTAGGGCATAAATAATGGGTAATGCGACAATAATAATGTTGATGTTACGTTTTCGGGTGACGACATTATAGATCTCGGGGTCACTGAGTAGCTGTCCGGTCAAATAAAATAACAGCCAGTTCCATATGCGATATTGCGGCTCAATGCGCAGATTGAGGCCAAAGTGTCCGACCGAGAAAATGAAATCGTACAAAAAGGAAAAGACAAACAGTACAGCCACCAGCGCAATAAAATAACG
>NZ_JBOFRH010000019.1:0-1954 GCF_051650925.1 Plesiomonas sp. | reverse complement strand
CAACACCCGCTATCTTGATGATGGGCAAGAGAACATCATTGATGAGTATTGTGCACTACTGGCAGCCACCGCACTCTACCGAGCAACACGCGATCAACGCATACAGCAAGAGTGCCATTACTGGGCCGAGCGTTTGTCTGCCCGACAAAAAAGCGATCACCTTCAATCTCACTTTTGGTCTTCTGACGAGCTCGGTGAGCGGCCGTTTTATCACGCCTCTGATGCTG
Organism: Plesiomonas sp.; assembly: GCF_051650925.1. Taxonomy (NCBI): domain Bacteria; kingdom Pseudomonadati; phylum Pseudomonadota; class Gammaproteobacteria; order Enterobacterales; family Enterobacteriaceae; genus Plesiomonas; species Plesiomonas sp. Next base: position 1,727 of record NZ_JBOFRH010000019.1, on the reverse strand, counting down.
GTCTACCGGTTATTGCTCTCACTTACCATTTACAGCACAGCGCATTACCAGCTCAAACCGTTCAGTTACAACAAGTCATCGAACAAGCAATACAGAGCGAACTGGCATTAACACAGCAAATTTTTAACCCATTTGGTTACCCGCGCCAATATGTAAAAGGGGTTCAGAGCGCCAAACGCAGCAGCTTTTTTATCCCGCACGATAATGAAAGTGGTTATTGGTGGCAGGGCGAAAATGCCCGTTTAGGCTCATTAAGTTGTATGGCTATGCTCGCCCGCCCTTATCTCAATACTGAGAGCAACCCGCAACTGACGCATGCAATTAAACACTATGCGACCCATGCGTTAGATTGGATTTTAGGATTAAACCCTTTTGATATCTGCATGTTAGAGGGGGCTGGCCACAACAACCCAACCTATCTTGATGCCTACCCAAGTGCCAAAGGGGGCGTCTGCAATGGGATCACTGCAGGGTTTGAGGATGAAGCGGATCTCGATTTTAAACCTGCCGCTTATGCTGACGATATCATGCAAAACTGGCGCTGGGGCGAACAGTGGATCCCCCATGCAAGCTGGTATCTCTTTGCTATCACCGTAATGTTTAAGGAGTCTTCGCATGTCTGATATTTTGTTTGTCGGCGTAGATGGTGGCGGTACCAGTTGCCGTGCACGGATCCGTGATCAGCAGGGAAATACATTGGGCGAAGGCCATGCAGGCAGCGCCAATATTCTTCTGGGTGCTGAAATTGCAATGCAATCTGTTCAGCACGCCATTGGCGATGCCACCCAGCAAGCTGGACTCTCCGTGCGTGACTACCAACGTATGCATGTTTGCTTTGCGCTGGCAGGTGCGGAACACAAATCAGCACAAGACACCTTCAACCGCCTGCCAACTTCATACGCACGCCAAGTGCTGATTACCGATGCTCTGGCGGCCTGTTTAGGTGCTTGGGGTGGCAATGATGGTGCAGTGCTGATTGCCGGAACCGGCTCTTGTGGCTTGATTTATCAACACCACCAAATAACCACTCTCGGTGGACATGAGTTCCCCATCTCTGATCAGGGAAGTGGCGCACGTCTTGGTTTAGCCTGTATCCAACAAGCCCTGCTTTCTATTGAGGGAATTACCGCCGCTTCAACACTTGCCGAAGCCATTTTTAGCCAGTTTGATCTCGACATTGACAGCATCGTCAGCTGGTCAAAAACGGCTAGGCCACGTGACTATGCCGCATTCTCACCAATGATTTTCCAGTTTGCCGCACAAGGTGATTATCTGGCCCATCAGCTACTTAACAGTACAGCCCGTGATATTGAAATGTTACTCGATGCTCTGCACAAAAAAGGGGCCGACAACGTGGCACTGATGGGCAGCATCGGTAAATACATTCAACCGTGGTTGCAATCAAGCTATCAGGCACGCTTACAGACACCAAAACAAGATGCCATTGATGGCGCAATTCTGTATGCACAGCAACATTTAGCGCAATCGACAATTATGTCGAACTAAGACGGTATTTATCATGAATTTACAACTTGAGCTTGCTACTGTTCACGTAAACCCGCCCTATTGCGGGTTTAGGGCCACTATCCTCAATCACTCAGAACATCCCATAACAGATTGGATCTGTTGCTTTTCTATTTGCCGTTTAATCAACCCTGCTACCGTGCAGTCTGGAAAGATCGAGCAAATAGGCAGTTTTTGTCGCTTTACTCCCAACGGTAATCTAC
>NZ_JBOFRH010000018.1:0-5640 GCF_051650925.1 Plesiomonas sp. | reverse complement strand
TATCCCGTGTTAAATCAGCTATTGTGGGAGCTTATTCCACTGATTATCACGTCGGGCTTACTGTTCGGCTTCTATAAGATGTTCGGTTTTTGACCTAACACACACGAAACTGATGCCCTTTCATAACAAATAGCCTGTTAAAGGGGCGTCTAAAATTAATTTTGTGATACAAATCGCAACATGAACGCAGAAAGAGTACACTGCTCTTTCTGTTTTATTAGCCATTGATGTCTTAATGTACTACCTTCTTCCTTTACTTACTGTTCTGATTTGGTCAGGCAACGCCATTGTTAATAAAATGGCGGCCACCAGCATCGATCCTGCGGCAATTGCCTTCTATCGCTGGGCGTTAGCCTTTGTCGTATTAACCCCGTTTATGTTGCTTCCGGTATGGCATAACCGCCGGAAATTTATACCCTATCTGGCTAAATTCATTGTTCTTGCCCTGCTTGGCATGGCGATTAACCAAACATTTGGTTATTACGCCGGATTAACGGTGAGTGCTATGAATATCGGCATTATTACCTCGTTAATTCCACTGATGACCGTGCTGATCAGCTTGTTTGTTCTGAGCGAAACCCCAACTGTCGGGATCGTATCAGGCACTGTGCTCTCATTGTTTGGGATTCTTTATCTTGTTAGCTGTGGGGATATAGCCAGCTTGCTGCATCAAGGGGTAGGAAACGGTGAGTTACTGTTATTAACCGGCTCATGTGCTTATGCGCTGTACGGCGTGCTGTTGAAGAAATGGCAGTTACCGTTCTCTACATGGCAATCGGTATACATTCAGATTTTTTTTGGCATGCTGCTACTACTGCCTAACTTCTTGTTTGCACAAAACGCCGTGATTAACACCCAAACATTGCCGCTGATTATCTATGCGGGTATTCCGGCATCGGTCGTTGCACCATTCCTCTGGTTGCAAGCTGTTAAATTACTCGGTGCAAGTAAAACTGCCATTTTCATGAACCTAATGCCCGTGTTTACGGCAATGATTGCAATGACACTGCTGAAAGAGAAAGTGGAGCATTATCATATCGTAGGTGGCGTTATTACATTGTGTGGCGTGGTTCTTTCGCAAACGCTTCGAAAACCTATCAGTAGATCCCTACTTAAAGTTTCATCGCTCAGAGAGCCGCAATAATATCCAGAATCACGAGAGAGACCGAGTTAAACGCAGATTAAGCAGGGTCAGCTTCATTCATCATAAGCTGCCCCTGCCTTGTTTTATTTACCGTAATACGTTGTTACTGCTGCTGTACGTAACAAACACTATGCCAAATGCCCTGCAAAATGTGATCAGATAAAAACAGCCACAAAACTAAATGTGATGATCATCGCTAATGCACCGGTTGTTGTCAGTAGCGCTAAACGTAATTCAGTATCCATAATCTCCCCCTTGCGTTGTGTTTCAAGGGCGGTATCAATTGCTATAACACAATGACAACGCCCCACTTCTTCATACTTGCTTATTGTGAATGCAAGCAGTGTATCCTCTGTATCATTAAACTGTAATGTATCATTTTTGTTAATGTGGATTCCATCACCAACAAACAGTGATACACTCGGTTATACACATAAATAACGCTAATCCAACAAATAATAAGGATATTCTATGCGCCAAGGAGTGCCATTTTTTGTGTTAACCCTATCACTGCTCTCTTTCCCTTCTCATGCCCTTGATCAAACCTGCTTCACCCAAAAATATGAGCAGTTTGTACAAGCCTCTGATGCATGGTATGCCACGTTATTAAGTAAAGTAACTCAGCAAGACCCAACGTTAAAAGTGGCCAGCGAACAATTTCTCAATGAACGAAAAAATTACTTTAACCGTAACCTGACTGCCGTAAAGTGGTATCTAAACCATGAACCCGCACGCTTAGCGTTAGATAAATCTGTCAATGAGTGGCTTTCACTTGATGAAGAGTCAGAAAAAAAACTTAGCAGCCAAAGCAGTGAATTTGCTGCATTAAATGAACAAGTTTTTAATGATCGAGTGGTCAAACCTAATCCACAAAGCTATGCGCTGCGCTCTGCATTTGCAGAACTGTTAACACACCCAGAAAATGTACGTGAAGGGTTAGAGAGTTATAATCGCTCAATGGAAAAGATAGAGGCCGTACATTGTGCCAAATAGCCCTATTACTCACGCTACCGTGTGTACTGCATGCTAAATGCACGTGTGCATAATCTTGCCTACAATGAATAAGACCAGATTATAGGAAGAGTACTGAAAATCGCGCAGAGAAAGACGAAGAGTGTTGTCATCAAAAATCACACAATATTTCCTTTTTCTGCTTCTTTCTGCTTCCCGTATCGTAAATTATAAGAGAAAATGATCTTTTGGATTTTTGGCATCGGGCCGTCATGAGTTTAATAACGATAACTAAAGCCCGTTTGCATTATTAATTATCACAATATAGCAAGCAACGGAGGCAAACGCTTCCGTAGTAAATAAGGCAAACAGGCTAACCTCTGCCCATGTCTTGATGCTCGCTCAAGTCAGGAGTTCTACTTAATTTATGGCAACGATTAAAGATGTCGCCAAACTTGCGGGTGTTTCAACAACCACAGTATCGCATGTTATCAATAAAACGCGCTTTGTAGCAGAAGAGACACGTACCCGAGTATGGGCTGCGGTAAAAGAGCTGCACTACTCACCCAGCGCGGTGGCAAGAAGCCTGAAGGTTAACCATACCAAATCTATTGGCATGATAGTGACCACCAGCGATACGCCTTACTTTGCAGAAATTGTACAGTCGGTTGAAGAGCACTGTTACCGTAAAGGCTATACCCTATTTCTGTGTAACTCACAAAACAACCTTGAAAAACAGCGAGCCTATCTTGCGATGCTGGCACAAAAGCGGGTTGATGGCCTGCTGGTAATGTGCTCTGAATATAACGAGCAACTGCTTGAGCTGCTTGAGAACTACAGCACTATCCCAATGGTGGTGATGGATTGGGGTCTGACAGAGAGTGATTATACTGACCGAATTCAGGATAACAGCTTCGATGGCGGTTATCTGGCCACCCGTTACCTCATTGATCGCGGCCACCGTGATATCGGCGTGATTACCGGCCAGCTAAGTAAAACCACAACTCAAACGCGTTATGATGGTTTTATCAAGGCAATGCAAGAAGCGGGTTTACCGATTAATGATAAGTGGATTGCAGAAGGGAACTTCGAGCCTGAGTCTGGGCATATTGCAATGAACACGATTCTAAGCCATGAGCAGCACCCAACGGCCGTATTCTGCTTCAATGATACAATGGCAATGGGCGCAATTTGTGCCGCTGGTGAGCAAAACCTGCGTATTCCACAAGATATCTCTATTGTGGGTTATGACAATATTCGTGATGCACGCTTCTTCTCTCCACCGTTAACCACCATCCACCAGCCGAAGGCGCGTTTAGGTGCGATGGCCTTTGATATGCTGATTGACCGCATAATCAATAAGCGTGAAGGTGGTCAAATTATTGAGCTGCATCCTGAACTGGTTGCCCGTAGCTCGGTGATTGATGGCCCGTATAAGAAAAACAAGTAAGCCGTATCTGTAATACGTAATACCCCACAGCTGCAATGTTCTCTTCTTTTGTGCTTTGTAGCTGTGTTGCTTCCCTTACCTCTTCCTCTTATCAATCTTTTCTTGTTTACCCCCTCTTATTCGCTTTGCATGACACTTAATTTTCTGAGTCTGTTTAATATCAAGGCTAACTAGACAACCACTAAAAACAACTGTATATATATCCACCATAAATGGCGTTATTCTCTTTCATCAGATGTGCACCGCTGCAACAGGAATTACAGGAGGTTGTCCATGCGCATTGAAATTTCACTTGATCGTAATCTAACCCTTCCGGCTCAGTTCGAACAAAAATTACAAACTGAACTGACAAAACGCCTTGGTGCTCTCTTTGATGAGCCTGATGTTATCGTCAAACGTGGCGCAGCGGGTATTTCAATCTTACGTGGGAATAAAGGCGACAGAGATCTTGTCGAAGAGGTCTTGCAGGCAACCTGGGAAAGTGCCGATGACTGGTTTGATACCGAAGAGTACGAGTAACTTCCCTCTACTGACAATCTTAATGAAGTATTGTTGAAGTACGACACTGACCTGAAACAGAATACAAGACGCAACACTGTACGGGTTTATTCTCACTTCTTATCTATTTATGGCTATCCCACAAACAGCCTTGATACATTGACGGGATAGCCCTTTATAAAATTCAGCTAAACTTGCAGTACCACGCCCCTTCCGCGGATCAGCATACCCATGAACAGTTTGTGCCTTTTTAGACGCTATCCTTCCCAAGATGAAGATGAAATTACAGCCAGTTGCTGCAATCCACATTTATTTTGGTAAACTACGCCGCCTTAAAGGTAATACCATCGCCGATAATGCACTCAGCAACTCCCCCCGGCATGAGGATAGATCTGTGAAGAAAAACTGGATATCAGCGACACTGCTCGCCTGTAGTTTATGGACCACTGGCGTGTATGCTGATGAAGTCACGCCTTGGCAACACACGCTGCAACAAGCGCAAGGACAGACTGTCTACATTAATACCCAAGCGGGGAATACCGAATTAAATAATTATCTTAACTGGGCTACAACGCAAGTTAAGCAGCGCTTTAATATTACGCTTATCCACACTCAGACCCCCAATAACACTGAAATTGTCAGCCGTATTATGGCCGATAAAATTGCTGGAAAAAAACAGCCTGGTGTGAGTGATATTGTCTGGTTACAGGGGCGCTACTTTAATACCCTGCGTAGCGCCGACTTACTGCAAGGCCCATTTGTTGAAGATCTACCACAGTGGCAGCAGGTTGATCAGAGTCTACCGGTAAAGGTTGATGCCACTTTTCCAACCCAGGGGTATGAAGCGCCATGGGGGTTAAGCCAGTTAGTCTTTATCTATAACACAGCAAGCTTGCAAACCCCTCCACAAGGCTTTAAAGATTTACTCACCTATGCCATGCAGCACCCCGGAAAAATCACTTACCCTGTGCCGACCGAAATACACGGGATAAACTTCCTCAAAGCGGCCTTGCTGCAATTAGCGCCAACACCTGATGTGTTGTACCGTGATGTCAAAGAGAGTGATTTTAAGTATCAGACCGCCGCATTATGGCAGTACCTTGATACGTTACACGGGTATGCATGGAAAAAGGGGCAAACCTTCCCGCAGAATCAAACCGAAATGCAAGCTTTACTCAATCAAGGTGAAATTGATATTGCCCTTAGTTTCAACCCTAATGAGGTACAAAACGCCATAGCGCAAAATCGCTTACCAGAAACAGCCAAAGCGTATGCATTCGGACAAGGGGCAATTACCCGCGCTCACTTTCTGGCAATTCCGTTTAATGCGCCTTCACCTGAGGGGGCAAAAGTGGTCATTAACTTCTTGTTATCACCCACAGCGCAAGCCTATAAAGAAGATCCGGCTGTCTGGGGCGACCCCACCATTCTGAGTCTGCCAGCCCTCAGTGAAACAGAAAGAGCCCAGTTTACCGCACACAGTGAGCTTTATCGGGTATTACCAGAACCTCACCCTTCATGGGGAAATGCGCTGGAAACGGAGTGGTTGCGCCGCTACGGTACAGAGTCAGTATCTACACCCGCGGCAGATACTGTG
>NZ_JBOFRH010000017.1:0-2333 GCF_051650925.1 Plesiomonas sp. | reverse complement strand
GCCGAACTCAGCAGTGAAACGCCGTAGCGCCGATGGTAGTGTGGGGTCTCCCCATGCGAGAGTAGGGAACTGCCAGGCATCAAATAAGTAGAAAGCCCATCCGAAAGGATGGGCTTTTTGCGTTTGGGGTTTTGGCAATGTTGGGTTTAGTTTGATGAAACATGAGCTGGGCTGAGTCTCGAGTAAAGAATAGAGAGAAGTGAGCGATTTGCTGAGTTTCACGCGATTACTGAATTATCAGGAAGCAATTTGCTATGCAGTCATCGAGCGATGCAGCCTTTTGATGGGGTATTGGCGGTTTTTTGTGTATCCCACAAGCGCGTTTTTTTAAGGCTCTGTTTTTATCGCATAAAAAACCCCGTAAAGACGGGGTTGGTGAGTGTTAGCAAAATTGAATGTTATTGGTTATAACAAGTGTATTGATGAGCCAATTATTTTCAATATTGGTAGTACTTAGTGAGACACCGCTCCTGATGCTCCGACGCCGGTTTGTGAACGAACAAACTGTGGCATGAATTTAGCTCGTTCATCAGTTGCTGTGGCTGATTTATCGGTAATAGAGAAAAACCAAACACCGATAAATGCGACTAGCATTGAGAACAGAGCGGGGTATTCATACGGGAAAATAGCTTCTGCATGACCGAGCACTTTTACCCAGATTGTTGGCCCTAAAATCATCAGTGTTACGGCGGTAATTAATCCTGCCCAACCTCCGATAACTGCACCACGGGTTGTTAATTTTGACCAGTACATGGATAAGAACAGCACTGGGAAGTTACAACTTGCGGCGATAGAGAATGCTAACCCGACCATGAAGGCAATATTTTGCTTTTCAAACAAAATACCTAAACCGATAGCAACAAGACCGAGTATCAGAGTGGTGAGTTTAGATACTTTTAATTCATCAGCTTCTTTTGCTTTGCCTTTACAGATTACGCTGGCATACAGGTCGTGTGATACGGCAGAAGCACCGGCTAGGGTTAGCCCTGCAACAACAGCCAATATTGTGGCAAAGGCAACGGCAGAGATAAAACCGAGGAACAGGCTTCCTCCTACCGCATCAGCCAAATGAATGGCCGCCATGTTATTGCCCCCAATCAGGCTACCAGCTGCATCTTTAAATGTTGGGTTAGTGCTGACTAATAAAATTGCGCCAAAACCAATAATAAAAGTCAGGATATAGAAATAACCGATAAATCCGGTGGCATAAAAGACACTTTTACGGGCTTCTTTGGCATCACTCACGGTAAAAAAGCGCATTAAAATATGTGGTAAGCCGGCAGTTCCAAACATTAAGGCAAGGCCTAATGATATGGCAGAGATAGGGTCGGCAACTAAACCTCCAGGGCTCATGATGGCCGTACTTTTTGGGTGAACTTTAATTGCTTCATTAAACAGTGAAGAGATATCAAAGTTTACGTGTTTTAATACCATGATAGCCATAAAGCTTGCGCCAGAAAGCAGCATAACGGCTTTAATGATTTGTACCCAGGTTGTGGCGAGCATGCCGCCAAACAGTACGTACAACACCATTAAGATCCCCACCATAATGACGGCGACATGGTAATTTAGGCCAAATAACAGTTCTATTAGTTTACCTGCGCCTACCATTTGTGCGATCAGGTAGAGTGAAACAACCACTAATGATCCACAGGCAGATAAAATCCGCACATCTTTTTGTTTTAGTCGGTAAGAGGCGACATCGGCGAAGGTATATTTACCGAGGTTACGTAGACGCTCTGCAATTAAAAACAGAATCAGCGGCCAGCCAACTAAAAAGCCGATTGAGTAAATCAATCCATCGTAGCCAGATGTATACACCAGTGCGGAAATACCCAAGAATGATGCGGCTGACATGTAGTCACCAGCAATGGCCAAGCCATTTTGAAAGCCGGTGATGCGTCCGCCAGCAGCATAATAGTCGGCTGTTGAACGGTTACGTTTTGATGCCCAATAGGTGATGCACAATGTTGCGCCAACAAAGATAAGAAACATGATGATGGCGGGAAGATTAAGCGGCTGTTTTTGTACTTCACCGGTTAATGCTTCAGCATGTGCGGTTGTCAGTGATAATAGGTTATAGAGGCTAATCCCGAGCAGGCTGCGGCGTATCATTTGCTCACCTCATTTAATATCTCTTGGTTTAATTGATCAAATTCGCCATTAGCTCGTTGAACATAAATTCCCGTTAAGATGAATGCGGTAAAAATAATACCAACGCCAACGGGAATACCGCGTGTAATGCTTGAGTCTGGGCTGATGGGCGTTCCTAGCCATGCCGGATCAAAGGCAATTAATAAAATAAACCCTAAATAGCAGGCCAGCATGATCAA
>NZ_JBOFRH010000016.1:0-2171 GCF_051650925.1 Plesiomonas sp. | reverse complement strand
CAGGTAGAGCCTAGAGCTTGGCGTCGTCTTTATCTGGTTGGTTTTTCGCTGTGGAAGCGCGCTTTTATGCGCACATTTTGCGCGCATTTGGCCGATGAACTTTGTTTTGTACGTACCGTTCCTGCACAGCTAAAAGATGACGAGCATGTGTTGGTGTGGGGAAATCGTTATCCGGAACTGCAATCAGTGATCCGTATTGAGGATGGTTTTATTCGCTCCAACGGATTGGGGTCTAATTTATGCCGACCTTCATCACTGTCTATCGACCCTGTGGGGATCTATTTTGATAGCCGTCGGCCAAGTCGGCTTGAGCAGTTACTCAATTCGCATATCTTAGGCGCGACAGAAGAAAATCGAGCCGAGTCATTACTCGCGCAGTTGCAGGCAACACGCGTGAGTAAATACAACGTGGGCATGAATCAAGACTATACGCCGCCACAAGATGGTCGTGAGTTGGTTTTGGTTGTTGGCCAGGTTGATGGGGATGCCTCCATTTTATGCGGTAGCCCGGTTATCCGCAGCAATGAGCAGCTATTGTGGGCGGTGCGTGAAGCCAAGCCAAATGCACATATTCTGTTTAAACCTCATCCGGATGTGGTATCGGGTAATCGCGAAGGTGCGATTTCTGCGCGTTGTTTAGCGTACTGTGTGGATAGCCAAGTAGTTGATATCGGGTTGGGCTCTTTATATCCGCACATTGATGAGTTGCATACCATGACTTCACTCAGTGGATTTGAGGCGCTGGTACAAGGGGTGAAGGTGACAACGTGGGGGCAACCTTTCTATAGCGGTTGGGGATTAACCTACGATATGCATCCACCAGCCCGACGCCAACGCACATTACCATTGAGCTCGCTGGTTTATATCACATTAGCTAAATATCCGCGTTATATCGATTGGCAGTCGGGGCTGTGGTGTAGCCCTGAACAGTTAATTTATCTTTTAGCTGCGCAAAAAAATGCGACTGCGGCGGGGGTTAGCCGATGGCAGCGTTGGCGAATTAAATTGGGTTATTTAGTTCAAACGCTTAAACCAACACGTTCTCTTTTGCCCTAATGAGATTTTGTTTGAATGAATATATTGTTATTGCAAGGACCGCTTGGGCCGTTTTATCAAACATTAAGCCAGCATTTGTCATCGGCTGGTCATCATGTGGTGAAAGTTAATTTTAACGGTGGTGATGAATGTTGGCCTTGTGTGGGAAAAAGAATTAATTATCGCGGTAGCCCAGAGGAGTGGAATACATTTTTTCGGCGAGTATTAAAACAGCATGCTATCGATAAAGTGATTTGTTACGGTGATTGCCGTTATTACCATTGGGTCGCGAGTCAGGTGTGTACGCTGAAAAACATCCCTTTCTGGGCCTTTGAAGAGGGGTATTTACGCCCTGACTTTGTAACGTTAGAGCGCGGTGGTGTTAACGCGTTTAGCCCGTGGTATGAACAGCGAGAGCAGTTAGCTTCCTTGCAGTGGCCAAGTGAGTACCAAGCGCCACTTAAGGTGGGCAAAACATTTGCGGTGCGTGCATGGTATGCGAGTTATTATCACATTAGTAAGGCATTGAAACGCCATCGTTATCCTGATTTTATCGATCATCGTCCTTGGGGATTGTTGCAAGAGGCTATGGGCTGGCTAAAAGGCGCTTATATTAAATATCGCCATTTGCATGCAGATACTGATCTCCTGCAGCAGCTAAAAACGCATCATAAAGGGCGGATTTTTTTAGTACCGTTACAGGTATCAGAAGATTTTCAGATAAGAGAGCACGCTGATTTGGAAACGGTTGAGGAGATGATTAAGCAAGTTGTCACCTCATTTGCACAGCATGCGCTATCTGATGATATTTTGTTATTCAAACACCACCCGATGGATCGCGGTTATGTCAGTTACCGAAACTGCATTAATCAGTTAATGTCAGACCTGAATTTAAATGGCCGCGTATTTTACGGTTATGAGTTGCCCTTACCAACGCTCTATCCTTTATTAAAAGGCGTAGTTACCATTAACAGTACTGTAGGATTATCTGCGTTACTGCATGATGTGCCAACATTGTGTTTGGGGCGTGCTTTGTATGATATTCAGCGATTGACCACTCAAGGCTCTTTGGCGTCATTTTGGCAAAAGCAAGATCCGGTATGCAGTAAAACATTCCATCGAGTTAGAGAGTCTTT
>NZ_JBOFRH010000015.1:0-3834 GCF_051650925.1 Plesiomonas sp. | reverse complement strand
CTTTCATGTAGACGCTGAAAATCCGCATCCGTTCCACGCAATGCTGCGTAGTAGGCAGATATACCTTCTAGCGCATGCCGTGTTTCAAGCAGATCAAATTGTGATTCAGGGTGAGCAGACAATAATTCACTGAGGGGATCACTAAAGCTTTGCCACAACTGCTGCTGCACAAACGTGCCACCACCTTGGCGGCGCAACAATAAACCTTTAGCTTCTAAACGCTGGATAGCTTCTCGTAATGAGGGGCGCGAAACATCAAACTGTACAGCCAGCTCTCGCTCCGGTGGCAGCTTCTGCCCAGGGCTGAGTGTGCCTTCAAGGATCAGGCGCTCTAACTGCTGCTCAATCACATCAGAAAGTTTGGGCTGACGAATTTTGCTGTAGGCCATCAAGAACATCCATCCGCGTTAAACTGTCTGCTACGTTGAAATCAATTTCGCTGACTGTCAATTGGTAATACCAATTTTACTGTGCGGTGAAAATTACCAGAGCTGAAAAACATTGTCCAGACCAAAATTGATCTGAATCATAGTTTCAGCCCTTTGATAACAAAAACGCTTCAGCTCACATAACATAAATAACAATTTAATTGGTCATACCATTTAACGTTTGGCATGTTTTCTCAAAAACACCAAGCTGAATCGAGTAAGCTTTACTGCGTGCTAAAAAATAAAATATGACACATGCATAAATTAACCCTACATGCCCGCATAAAAATGTACCTCCGCAGCACCTGTGATAACCGAGAATATCACTGATGTAGCTGATTGAATTAACCAGCATAATTCATTTCAAGATGCCGTTTTAAATGATAAAAAACTGCCTGTTGTAAAACATCAGTACAATAGTGCTCCCCACCGAATCAATAATAATATTAAAAAAGAGAGTCTTATAATAAAGCAGCAATGTATTCCTGCCAAAAAACGGCAGCCAGTATTAAATCAAAAAAAATTTTGCTAAAATAGCACCGAGTATTACTCTCTCAATCGGCCTACTTTCCGTCTTATTTCTGATACCGCTGTTATTGCTAACGCTATTTAGCACAATCTGGTTATGGTATATAACACGGCGTATCAGGTAGGCAGAACATTAAGCCAAAATGTAAAACCAATTAATGACTTACAGAAGTACTATAATGAAAATTAAATCATCTAAACTGCTTCACACGAGCATCGCTGTTTCACTGTTAGCTCTTACCTCATTCTCAGCAATGGCAAAATGCGATATGCACAATGCCGTTCGCAATGAAGTTCTTGATAAAACACTGGGGATCTCCGGTAAATGCACACCACAAAAAGTGGTTAAAAAAGAGATCGACAACACGCTCGGTATCAGTGATAAAAAAGCATCACTCAATGAAACCAAAAACTCTATTAATAACACTGCCAACCATATTAAACAACAAACCAATAGCGTGAAAAACACCTATAATAATGTGGCCGATGCACTGGAAAAAGAGTAAATGCAATTCGTTTTAGGTATGTGGCTATTTGTAAGTACAATACGCATACCTAAAACACACAGGGCGTACAGTCATCTGCACGCCCTGTTTTAATACTCAAATTAATAATCTGGTATCAGACGGTTACTCAATACGTGAGTATGTACCTAGATTCGTAAAAATCCTTGTACTTCCTCTCACGACTATAACGATACCCGTGGGCGGGTCCCCAGAGCCAAGCTCCACAACCTCTGAGTGTGCTTCTCGCACTGAACTTGCGTTCTACCCTTTACATTTAAACGGAATAGTGTCGGATCTTGCTGTATTTTATCCAAACTTTTTTGTGTGATACTAATAACTGTATATGCAGAACTGAGATCGCAGTCCGTGCGAGTCGTTCTCATTCGCACAATATCATCATTCGACACCATATAATTAATATATTGCCGAAGTTGTTTACTGCTTAAATTAAAATGTTCAGCAACTTCATGACCAAGCACAGGGCCTTTTTTTTCGTAAATCCAGTAAGCAACTTTTAAATAATTTGGCGTAGGATTAGACATTACAGCACCTTAAAACAAAATCATTCTCAATAATAGTTATCAATAATCATTATATGACAATATATTTGCTAAATTCAGCCTAGTCCGTTAGTACATGAAAGCGATATATATCGCTTTCACTATACAAATCAGCCATTAAAACAACAAACTAAAAAAATGAAAGTACAAACCCGATAAATGAAACAATCTTAACGATTACTACACACTAAAATAATGCCTTATTTTATATTTATCTTCCGGTTGAGCCTGAGTATTTAAAATAATACTCAGGCTCAACCGGGCAAAGACCCTACAGCAACAACCCGTAAATAGTCAGCACAGAAACGACTACCACCAGCAGCATTGCCGCTTTACGCGCCAGTGTTACCGCGGTTTGCGGCATATCCACCCATGATTCATTATCTTGCGGCAACAGCGCCAGACGCGTAACCTGCCCCAGCACCTGATAGGCCGACGCACGTACATCAGCAACCGCCATCACCCACACGGCTAACGCCTTATCCCCGTGCCCTGCAAATACATACGCCAATGAGCAAATACGTACCGGCAACCAGTCAAGCCAGCCCAGTAACGAATCAACCCCAGAATGTGCGCGCTGCAGTGCATTATTCTGTTCAGCCAGCCAGCTTTGGTAAGCCCGTAACACCGCATAGCCCACCATAATGGCAGGGCCGCCCACCACAAACCAAAACGCAGGGGCAATATAGTAGCGAAAATGCGTCCACAACAACGCAGACTGCAACGCCTGCAAACGTGCCACATCATCTGCGCACGGCAAACCGTGAATACGCGCAATATTCTCTGCTAATGCCTGAGCCTGCTCCGTCTCACCACGGCGCGCTGCCACCAAATAAGCGCGATAACGCATCCGCTTATAACCTGCACCAATACACAGCAGCCCCAAAGCTATCCAGCACAACAGCGATACCAGACCGAACAAATGCCCTTTCACCAGCCATAAACTCACGCTCACCAATAGCACACTGGCCAGCCACACCGCCGTACTTTTCACCAGAGAAGGCCGCGCTATCTTCACCCACAGCGGGTGCAGCCAGTGATCAATCTGCCAATGCTCACCGGTTTTAAACAACCGCTCCCATGCCAAAATCAGCAGCAAACTGAATAATTTCATTCTGCGGTACTCCTCACTCTCTTCTTTATATTCATCTATATACAACCATTTATGCTGTTAACTCGGCATTTCACCACATAAACCAAAAATTACTCAGCCAAGATATTATCCAACCGCTGCAAGCAATCAGTAAAATATGCCCAATCAAATGCCGTACCGGGGTCAGTTTTGCGCTGTGGCGCAATATCACTGTGTCCAGTGATCCGCGCATCAGTAATCGCCGGAAAACGCCGCTGCAACCACCGAGTAATCAGTGCCAACTGCTGATACTGTATCGGCGTATAGGCCAGCGTATCCGTGCCCTCCAGCTCTATGCCCACTGAATAATCATTGCACTGCGCACGCCCTTCAAAACTCGACACCCCCGCATGCCACGCACGCTGACTAAACGGCACATACTGCACCACCTCGCCATCACGCCGAATTAAACAGTGTGCCGACACCTGCAACTGGTAAATATCGGCAAAATAGGGGTGAATATTAGGCTGCAAGCGGCCGCAAAACAGATCATCAATATACGGCCCACCAAACTCACCCGGCGGCAAACTGATATTGTGCACCACCAGCAAAGAGACCACCTCCCCCTCAGCCCGCTCATTACAGTGCGGCGAAGGGCAGCGGCGCGCCCCGTTCAGCCAATCCGCCTTTGCAGGTAAACTCAGTACCGGCATAACAACAACTCTCTGATAACCGAAAGA
>NZ_JBOFRH010000014.1:0-6385 GCF_051650925.1 Plesiomonas sp. | reverse complement strand
TCGCCAGAGTTTTGCCACTGGCAGCATGACCACCACTGGCCGTAATGCCGATTTGGCGATCAATGGCGATGGTTTTTTTGCGGTAGAGAATAACGGCCAGAAGTTTTATACCCGTGCCGGCATCTTTGACACCCGTCAGGACAAGAACAACCCAACCATGCTGAATCTGGTCAGCCCTGATGGCTCGTTACTGCTGGGCAAAGGGGGTAAGCCGATTACGATTGACCAAGCCGATCAAGCGCCGAAAGCAACCACCAAAGGTTCACTGGGTCTTAATTTGGATTCGGGTGCACCACTGAGCACTAAAACTCCCTTTAACCCCGACGACCCATCTACCTATAACTCTACCAGCACTGTGAAGGCGTATGACAAGCTGGGTAATGAGCATCAGGTTACTCAGTACTACTGCAAAACGGCAGAAGGTGAGTGGGATATGTATTCTATTGTAGATCCTGGAAAGAACCCTGCACAACCAACCCCAACACCAACAAAATTAACATTTGATGATAAGGGCGCTCTGACATCATCAAAACAGACAACTGTCTCAGTGCCTGGTGGTGAAACCGTTACTTTGGACATGAGTGCGATGACTCAATACGGCGGCGGCTTTAGCATTAACACCGTTAGCTCCGACGGCTATGCTGCCGGTAAGTTTGCTAATTGGTCATTCGAGCCAGATGGTACTGTGATTGCTCGTTATACCAATGGTGAAAAAGTCAGCCAAGGTCAGTTACAACTGGCACGCTTTACCAACAGTGAAGGCCTACAACCTGCCGGTGGCAACCGTTGGACCGAGACATTTGCCTCAGGACAGGCAATGGCTGGAGTGGCTGGTGAAGGTCAGTTAGGCAGTATTATGACTGGTCGTTATGAAAACTCTAACGTGAATATCAGTGATGAAATGGTTGGATTGATGGGGGCACAGAGTAACTATCAGGCCAATGCCAAATCAATTCAGGTTGCCAATGAGATGACCAAAGTTCTGTTCAACTCCTTGTAAGGGCCGAGTCTGAGTTATGGATAAATTGCTGTTTACTGCCCTGTCTGGCGCGCGCCGCACCTTGCTGTCGCAGCAGGTGCAGGCCAACAATCTGGCCAACGTGAATACCTCCGGTTTTCGGGCTGATTTGGAGCAGGCTTCGACTGAGCTGTTGCGCGGTGCGGGCTACCAGACTCGTGCGCTGGTGGGTGAGCAGCCTTTAGGCTCGGATCTCTCCGGTGGTGCGCTGCAACACACTGATCGGCCATTAGATATGGCGATACAGGGCGACGGTTTTTTTGCCGTTGAAACCCCAAAAGGTGAGGCCTATACCCGAGCCGGTAACTTTGCCACCAATGATGCCGGTGAGCTAAGTGTCAACGGTCACCCACTGCTGGGAACGGATGGCCCGATAGTACTGCCAGAATACAGCCAATTAAATGTGGGTAAAGATGGCACTTTGTCGATTGTTGCTCCAAACGGTGGTGTTATGCAGGAGGTGGGTCAGCTCAAACTGGTCAACCCCTCACCGGAAGCGATCAGCAAAAGTGAAGATGGCTTATTCCGCCTACGTGATGGCTCTAGCGCTGCCAGCGATGATGGCGTGCAAGTTGCCAGTGGTTATCTGGAATCCAGTAACGTGAATGCGGTCGATGCCCTGATCCGTAACATGACACTGGCACGTAATTTTGAATTTCAGGTCAAGATGATGAAAACCGCAGAGGATTTGACCACTGCGGGTAATCGTCTGATTCGTGAGTAAGGCATAACAGAATGAATGCAGCATTATGGGTAAGTAAAACCGGTCTGGCGGCACAAGACGTGCAGATGCAGGTGATCTCCAACAACTTGGCCAACGTGAACACCATTGGTTTTAAGCAAGACCGAGCCGCGTTTGAAGATCTGTTCTACCAGATCAAAAAGCAACCCGGTGGTATGGCCGATCAGCAAAATGAAACCCCAGGTGGTTTGATGCTGGGGAACGGGGTACGGGTTGTCGGTACTGAAAAACTGATGAAAACCGGTGCTTATCAGCAAACGGATGTCCCCACAGATTTGTCAATTCAAGGTCAGGGTTTTTTCCAGATTGAAATGGCTGATGGCACGATGGCGTATACCCGTAACGGTCAATTTCACCGCAATGCCGAAGGCATGTTGGTGAATGCCAATGGTTTGCCGCTTAGCCCGAATATTGAAATTCCGGAAAATGCTACCAGCTTCTCGGTAGGGACCGACGGTACAGTGAGCTATACCAGTGCCGATGATCCGCAACCACAAGAGCTAGGTCAAATCTCGTTGGTGAACTTCACCAATCCAGGCGGTCTTGAAGCTGCTGGAAGCAACTTATTTAAGGAAACCGGTGCCAGTGGCGCTCCGAATGAAGGGGTTGCCGGAGAAAATGGCTTAGGTCAGCTTAAACAATACTCATTGGAAGGCTCGAACGTCAGCGTAGTGGAAGAGATGGTCAATATGATCACCACCCAGCGCGCGTATGAGATGAATGCCAAAGTGGTATCCAGTGCTGATCAGATGCTGAAGTTTGTCAGCCAGTCACTGTAATTAATGTCGTAACGAAAAAGATTGAGGCAGTCATGAAACGCGTTCTGGTAATGATGACCTTGTTGTTGCTGGCCGGGTGTGCCCACCCGCCCATCGGCCCTTATCCCGGCGAAGATAATTTTACCCCTCCGCCGATGAAACTACCGGCCATGGAGCGGGATCAGGACGGCGGTTTGTTCAGCAATGATTACAACATGGCACTGTTTCAGGATCGGCGCGCGTTTCGTGTCGGTGATGTGTTAACGGTGGTATTGCAAGAGCAAACTAGCTCCAGTAAGAGAGCCGGCACCAGCTTTGGCAAGGAGAGTAATGCCAGTGTTGGGGTGGCCACCTTATTTGGCAAAGAGTACCCGAAGGCGGCATCCTCGTTAGGGGCTGATCGTGATTTCAAAGGTAACTCCACCAGCTCTCAGCAAAATTCGTTGTCAGGTAGCATCACTGTACTGGTATACGAAGTGATGCCTAACGGTATTTTGCGGGTTCGCGGTGAGAAGTGGTTGCGTCTCAATCAAGGCGATGAGTATATCCGTCTCAACGGGCTGGTACGAGTCGATGATATTGATGGGTCTAACCGAGTACCTTCCCAGCGTCTGGCTGATGCTCGGATCACTTATTCAGGGCGTGGCGCACTATCAGACTCGAACTCTGCTGGCTGGCTGACCCGATTCTTTAACAGTCCGTTTTTCCCTATCTGAGGTTGATAATGAGCATGCGTTATTTACTGCTGAGCCTGTGGCTTGGCAGTGTGTCCGCGATGGCGGCACCATTATTGAATATGGTAGATGTACAGGGGATCCGGGAAAACCAGCTGGTCGGTTACGGCTTGGTGGTGGGTTTAAGCGGTACCGGTGACAAGAGTCAAACCAAATTCACCTCGCAGTCGATTAAAAATATGCTGAGTCAATTTGGGGTACAGTTACCGCCGAATGCTGATCCGAAATTGAAAAACGTGGCGGCGGTAGCTATTAGCGCTACATTGCCGGCGCTGGCTTCAAAAGGCCAGACATTGGATATTACAGTTTCGTCATTGGGGGATGCCAAGAGTCTGCGCGGCGGTACGTTGCTGCTGACTCCGCTACGCGGGGTAGATGGGCAGGTGTATGCCATGGCGCAAGGCAATCTGGTTGTGGGCGGTTTAAACGCCGAAGGCGCTAGTGGCAGTGGGATCACGGTTAACATTCCAACTGCTGGATTGATCCCTAACGGTGCGTTGATTGAACGTGAGATCCCGTCCTCGTTTCTGACTAATCCCAATATAGTACTGAGCCTAAAACAGCCGGGCTTTAATACTGCACGCAATATCGAAATGGCGATAAACCGTGTATTGGGCCCAGGTGTAGCAAATGCCCAGAATAATGCCAAAGTTGTACTGCGCGCTCCAGAAGATCCTAGTCAGCGTGTTGGATTTATGGCGGCATTGGAAACCTTAAGTGTTAATGAAGGCCCTACGCCAGCACGTATTATTTTCAATGCGCGTACTGGCACCATTGTCATGGGGCAAAATGTCCGCGTGCGGCCGGCAATTGTCAGCCATGGTTCGTTGACAGTGAATATTGTTGAAAACCCTCAGGTCAGCCAGCCAAATGCCTTGTCCAACGGTAAGACCGTGGTGACACCACAGTCAGATGTCAGTGTGAATGAAGAGCGCGGTAAAGCCTTTATCTGGCCTGCGGGGACGTCGTTGAAAACCATTGTAGATGCCATTAACAGCTTAGGGGCAACTCCGAGTGATCTGATGTCTATCTTACAGGCACTCAAACAGGCTGGTGCGCTGGAAGGCGAGCTGATCGTGATATGAGTATAGAAATTGCGCCAGACGAGGCACAGACCTCGTTTTTGTACAACGATGTACACCAGTTACAGAGTATCAAAGGTAACCGTGATCAGCAGCAGGCTTTGCAGCAGGTATCACAACAGTTTGAGGCGGTCTTTTTACAGACCGTGCTCAAGCATATGCGGCAGGCCAGTAGCGCGATGCGCGATCCCGACTCACCGCTCAGTAGTCGCCAGCAAGATTTTTACCAGTCATTTTACGACGGTCAGTTGGCAGTAGAAATGAGCAAAAAAAGCCGAATTGGGATCGCCGAGATGCTGGTAAAACAGTTGGGCGCGGCAGTGCCAAAAACAACGGATAAACCGGCGGGTATCGCGAGTGAGTCGGCGCGTGCGGCGGAGAGTTTTGCCGTAACCATGCATGCTAAGCCAACGCAAACTAAACCGTTATACGCCTCGTGGCTGCCGGATACTGTCTTAGATCGCCTGTTTGGCGCCGGAGCGGGAAGCGAGGCGGTGGATTCAGCGTTGAATGCACAGACGGCTGATCCGCAAAAACAAAACTTCATTAAAAAACTGTTTCCATACGCTATCCGAGCAGCACGAGCGTTGGGGACGAGCCCAGCGGTATTACTGGCGCAGGCGGCACTGGAAACTGGCTGGGGCAAAGGGATATTACGTCACGGTGAAAAGAGCAGCTATAACCTGTTCAATATCAAGGCTAGCTCTGGCTGGCAGGGAGAACAGGTCACTGTTTCGGCGGAGGAGGTCATTGATGGTCAGACTGTCAATCAGCAATCGCCGTTTCGGGTATACCGGAGTTTTGCCGAATCGTTTGATGACTATGTCCGTTTTTTGCAGGGTAACCGCCGTTATGCCAAGGCATTGCAGCATACAGATAATCCAGAGCGTTACTTTAACCATTTGCAGCAAGCCGGTTATGCCACTGACCCCCAGTATGCCCGTAAGCTACAAGGGCTTTGGCAACAGGTGCAACAGATGCTGGAATAGCCGATTTATCCTCGGTATCACAGGTAAATTTAATCATCTTGCCTGGTAGGTCGCTTAATTACTTTCAGAACCCTGCAGACTGACTGTCTGCTAGCATTCGGCCATGAGACCGGGTGTTTTTACACTGAGTAAGGACGTTGTCATGAGTCTGATTAATATCGGTTTAACCGGTCTGGGCGCGGCCAATGCTGGCCTGAGCACCACCTCTCACAATCTGGTGAACATGAACACGCCCGGATATACCCGTCAGCGTATCGGTCTGGCCAGTGAAATTGGCCCAGGTGGTGTAGGTGCGGGGGTCGGTGTTACCGGCATTGATCGTCTGGCTGACGGCTTTTTGAATACGAGCTTGTGGCGCCAATCTTCGGCATTACAGCAGAGCAATACTCAATTCCGTTATATGAACAAGACCGAACAGATCTTGACGGCTGATAGCTCCAGCATCAACGTGGGTATGGATCGCTTTTACTCAGCACTCAGTGAAGCTGCGGTGAACCCGCAAGATATGGCGTTGCGTCAATCTATTTTGTCACAGGCCGATGCGGTAACTCAGCGTTTCAATAATATGGATGCGCAGCTAAAAAGTCAGCGCAAACAGCTCGACAGCCAGCTTGATTCGAGCATCAGCCAGACTAACTCACTACTGGCCAGCATCGCCGAGATGAACAAGCAGATCAAAGAAGCGGGTGCCAGAGGTCAATCTATGACCGATGTGTTGGATGCGCGCGATCAAGCTATCAGCCAGCTGTCAGAACAGTTGAATGTCAACGTGCAGTACAAACCAGATGGCACGGTTGATATCAATCTGGATCAGGGCCAGCCATTAGTTAGTGGTAATTCAGCCAGTCAGCTGGATATGGCGCGCGATGGCGTGATCAGCATCAAGCGTGGTGATGCTACCTTTGCAATGCCGCGTAATATGGGGGGTAGTATCGGCGGTCTGATGACCTTCCGCGATAAAGACTTGGTCGAAAAACAAAAAGAGCTGGATGTGATGGCTTATGGTTTTGCCCAGCAGTTCAATGCGGTGCATCAACAGGGTTACGACATCAACGGTAATCT
>NZ_JBOFRH010000013.1:0-15024 GCF_051650925.1 Plesiomonas sp. | reverse complement strand
TATTGCCAACCGCAGGCGCATGTATCGGTGCGGGAACAGCGTCAGACAGAGGCGATGTCAGATCTTCAGATTGAGAATTAGGCAAAGCATCAGACACCGCGGTAGGAATAGAGCTTGCTTCTACTGGATTGGCTGACTCAGATTGCAACGGCAGAGCAGACTCAAACAACTCTTCATCACTGAGCAGTAATACTGAATCGGTATCATCATTGCTGTCAGCCAGCAAGTGCACATCATCATCAAGATCCAGCGGTGAGCCGTGCTGACGTGTCGGGGTGGATAACATGACATTGACGATATCATCCTCCAACTCAAGATTTTGCTCACCACCGAGCATATCACCGTGCGCTAAATCATTATCAACCAGTGAGGCCAGCTCCTGACTTTCGTGGTTAGTCTGACTCTCTGCCGTACTTTCCTGTGCTTTCGGCGCTAACATTGCCGATTCAAAAGCCGCTTCAGGGAAAGACGCACTCTCTGACGCACCATCAGACTTATTTGCCTTAGCCGATGCTGGATGAGCCTCTGACGATGCTTCCATTTCTGATGACAGAGGATCGGTCTCCGGCTGCAAGGCTGAAGGTGCATAAATAGACTCATCCAGCCCCGCAAACAGTGATGGCGGTTCAGGCAAGGTCTGCGCATCGGTGTCAGTAAGTTCACTATCCGGCACAGAGGCAGTGAAAGAATCATCAAGTAGCACCGTATGTGAGTTAGCCTCAGTACCCGGTTTGCTCTCCTGTGTCGCATCGGCTAACGGCGTACCTACCACAGTAGCATCAGAGCTGCTGTGTTCGCTCAAATCTGAGGCGGTAATCGCGTTCCAGTCAGGGTCAATCAGCAGCTCATCTGAACGGTTCAGATCTGGAGTCTCTTCCGCCAATAAATTAACACTGTCAGGATACGGTACGGTTTTACTTTTATGCTCTTCAAATGCTTGTGACAGCATGTCCTGCTGTTTACGCTGGCGAACCCGATACAAGACCCACAGTAAGAAGCCGATAATGGTCGGCGGGATCACACCGACTGCAATTGCAACCGGCCAACTTTTGGCCATCTGATAAGTCAGTGATGCTGATGATGATTCAAGCTTGTCATATTTGACCTGTAACTCAGCCAACTGTTTTGCTTGCAAGTCAGCCTGCGTCAACCGCGTTGCGGCTTCCTGACGGAAATGCTCCCCTTCAGCCAGTGTCGCCTGCAAAGATTTCATCTCAATACTCAGGGCGCTGACCTGATTATTCAGTTTCAGGTTTTTTTCAGCCAGCAGGGTAATTTCGGCATTTGATTCAACAAGCTGCTGACGAAGATGTTTGAGCTGCTCTTCTGGGCTACCGCCTACGCCATTAGGCTGTGCAGCTTGTGGCGATAACGTTGTATTTCCACTGGCGGTTTGATCCTCTGACGGATTTTCCAGCGCACGGGTTGCCATACTGGCGGCAACAGTCAGTGGGATAACGGCACTGGCACTGCCCTGTCCGACAACTTTTTTATCAACCACGGTATTGTCTGGTGTTTTTACAGCAGAAACGGCGGGTACAGCTGTTGATGCGGTTGCAGGTACTGTGGTGTTTTCTTCCGTGGTATTGCCCGCAGTGGTGGCTGTTCCTGTGGTTAATGCTCCGGTATTCGCCTGCTGATAACGATCAGCCAAATTTCCGGCCGATTTATCAGTCGTGGTTGCAGGTGTTGTCATTACTGGCACAACTGCAGAAGCGGCTATTTCAGATGAAGTTACGGCAGGTGTAAGCGCTTCCTGAGCAGCTGTAGCCGTGCTGTTTATGTCGGTAACCGGGGTGCTACCAGAGCCGGTAAGTGTACTCTTTGTTGCTGACGAGTCTGAAGGCTGCTGTGCATCCCCCAATGATGTTTTGCTATTGTTCTGGCTATTGCTTTGCGCTTTTGGGGATGACGCCGTGTTTGTTGCGTCCGCAGTATTGGGTGCGGCGTTCAAGGCCTGCTGAGGTTGATTTTTCTCACGGCTGTAGGCTTCCCACAACGGTTTTTCACGATCTAAACGTGAGGCAATAACCGAGGTACGTTCGGCGCGCACTTGTGCCAGCGTTGGAATACGTAACCGGCTGCCGGCCTGTAGCCCGTGCAGGTTATTGTTCTCAAAAGCCGACGGGTTGAGGCGATACAGTGCACCGATGGTTTGCTGCACCGAAACCTGATTTGACGGGCGTACCCGACTAGCAATTGACCACAGTGTTTCATTGCTGCGAGTCGGCCCATAAGTTGCCGGAGTACGAGTACGGGTAGTGTGCGGAATCGGCGCTGGCTGTGTCAGCCGTGCTGGTGCTGATGTTGCAACAAGCGGAGCACTGTCCGGCCCGACGACCGGCATTTGATAAGCGCCAACCGGCAGGACTGTGCCGGATAAAACCGCTATTGCAATAAACCGCGCTATTTTCGTGGTGGTCACAACCGATACCCTCTCGCATCAAAATCTATGTTGGTTGAAAATGGCCACTCGGTACGCCACAAAATTGCCGTTATTATCAGCAGATTGTGCTACCTGTTAGCCATTAAGCCTATATTTTGGCATTTCTCCAACGCTTGCCGAATAGCAAGCAAAAAATATGCCGGAAGCGTTAACTTCCAGCATAGTGTCTGTTTCAGGTTTTATGTATGCAGTGGGCTTGTTTAAGCCCGCACAAATACGAGTATATTTCTATTACAAGTATTCGTTTATCAGACGCTCTGCGGTTTGCAGAGCCATCATCGCGCCGCCAAACTGGACGTTATCGGCCACTGACCAAAACTGTACGGCCTGCGGTAACCCGTAATCATTACGCAAACAGCCGATACTCAGGTGCGCAACGCCGCTGGCATCACTGACTTGAGTAGGAAAATCACCCTCTTCCATCAGCGTTAAATCAGCACTGTCGCGCAGCAGATCAGCACAGGTGTGAGTATTCAGTGGGAAGTCTGTTTCTACGGTTACTGACTGGGCATTGCCGTAAAAAACCGGAGTTTGTACGCACTGTGCAACGATAGGCAGCATATCATCCTGCAAAACTTTGCGGGTTTCATCAACCAGACGGCGCTCTTCTCGTGCAAAGCCTTCGTTATCAACGCGAGCTGCACTCGGCAGCATATTGAAGGCCAATTGTTTCGGGAAAATCGATTTCTCGACCGGATAGCCGTTCAGCAAACGTGTTGCCTGCCCTGCCAAATCAGCAACTGCATGCTTGCCCAGCGCCGAGGCGGATTGCAGATTGGTCACGCTCAAGCGTTGTAGCGCACCGGTTTCAATCAGCGGATTCACTGCGGTCAGCAACTGGCATACCGGCGCACTGGCAACTGCGACGATATTGCGGTTACGAAATTCGGCGAGCACATGCGGGTTTACTGACGGTACAACCAATGGCACTGACGGATCAAGGGCAAACAGACCGCTGCTGTCAATGACCAGACAACCGGCATCGGCCGCTTGCTCGGCATGGCGCTCGCTGGCCTCTGCTGAGGCAACAAAAAAGGCCAGTTGTGCCTCTGCCCAGTCGAACTCATCAGCCGACTGTAAGGCGATATTTTTGCCTTTAAACAGCACGGTATCGGCATCACCGGCGCGGCTAACTAACGGGTAAATCTGACCAACAGGGAATTCACTCTCACCCAACAATGTCAGTAGTGCTTCACCTACCGCTCCCGTCGCGCCTAGTATGGCGATATTCCAACCTTCATTCATGCTGTTCTCCGCGGCTTTCGCTGACTTTTGATATTCGATTATACTCTAGTTGACCCCGATTTAAGGGGATCAACGATCGATCATGATACGATGCTACGGCCTGATGGTCACGGCTATTTTTCGGCAACGCAGGCCGAGAACCCGATATTGCGCAGGAATTGTACGCTCTGCAGATTATCACAACAGACCGTCAGTGATGACCATTCGCGCCGCTCAGGATAGTGTTTACGCAGACGATCAAACTCACCCGTGAGCGCCGCGCCACGCCGTAAAGGGGCATCGTCACGCCGAGCATCGTAGACCAGATGAACTAGCCGCATCAGTAACGCCTGATCAATTTCGCCCTGTATCTGCACGTGCGCAATATCTGGCGGTGGTAGCAGAGTCTGCAAATCGGCACGTGCCTGATGGCCGATATGCTGACAATACGCATCAAACACTTGCGCAGTTCCGCGCGCCTTACCTTCAAGGCTATAACCGGCAATATGCGGGGTAGCAATGTCTACAAACGGCAGCAGAGGAAGTAAAATCTGTGGCTCGTTTTCCCATACATCCATAATAAGATGCAGTTTTTTCCCCTGCTGCATGGCGTTAAGCAGTGCTTGGTTATCGACCACCGCGCCGCGTGCGGCATTAATGAGTATGCAGCCATCGGGCAGCGCGGCCAACACATCAGCATTGACAATATGCCGCGTCGGATAATCCCCTGTTTTAATCAGCGGGGTGTGAAAAGTCAGCACATCAGCATGGGCAACAATATGCTCAAAACTAACAAATTCTGCCCCCCCTTCACGCGCGGCACGCGGTGGATCGCATAACAGCGTATTGATGCCCAACGCCTGTAAACGCTGATGTAAGCGTGAGCCTACATTCCCAACCCCGACAATACCCACGGTTTTATCTTGCAGTAAAAAGCCTGACTGTTCTGCCTGTATCAGCAGTGCGGAGATCACATACTCCACCACGCCAACCGCATTACAACCGGGAGCCGACGAAAAGCCGATACCAGATTCAGCCAGCCATGCGGTATCCACATGATCAAAACCTGCAGTTGCCGTGCCAACAAACCCAACCGAGGTTTTTTGCAGCAGGGCCTGATTAACTTGCGTGACTGAGCGAACCATCAGTGCATCAGCATTTGTCAGCACCTCAGTTGGCATTGGCCGACCCGCGACCGGATGCACCCGCCCAATCTGCCCGAACAACTCACGCGCATACGGCATGTTTTCATCAACAACAATATTGAGATTGAGCTGCGGATTTTTCGCAGCATCATTCATACTGGCACTGTTTACACCGGTACTCTTTATACAAATATCGTTCACGAAAGTACTGTTCACAAAAACACTCCATAGCATTGAGTGGAAACCACTGGCTATCGTTTCGCAATAAATATCACCCGATAATCGTCTGGGTGGTTAATGTTATTAACTCACGCATTTCCAGCATATCACACTGATAAATACGCAAGTAAAAAGCAGAATGTCACCATGTATGTACAGTTCACACCGTAAATGTAAATCTTAACTCTCTTGGCGATAGTCTCGTTATGCAAAATCGTCATATAGAAACGGTTGATATACCTGAACTGCGCCACCATATCAGTGTCATAGAGAAAGGTATTCGTGAATTTGCCACAACGTTGGCAAAACACAACATAGGCAAAAGAAGCAACGCTATTAACTTGCGTAGAGCCTATCCCAATAGATACTGAATAAACGCCAATAAATGTTTGAATGTATTGTGCAGCTCATTTTGTCTCGGTCTGCGCGTAAAAACACAACATGTGATGATGGCAAGCAGATGCCTGAGATAAAAATGGCAACTGAAATAGTACTACTGGAATAGGTTTTTAGATGGATGTATCCAAATAACCGGTAAGGATCTCGACGATGAAATGGCAATACGCTGATTTACAACAACGCCTGAGTGCACATACTGGCTGGGATGTTGAAGCACATGCTGACACGCTGTTAATCCGTAATGATGAAGGGTTGGAAGCGTATCTGGCTATCTCTGGTGAGCAAATTTTAGTTGAAAGCCTGCTGTTTAGCACTGAGCAGGTGGCCGATATTGCAGGTCTGAATGCGACAATACTGCGCACACACCAGCTGTTCCCGTTATCAACCATTGCCATCAGTACGATTAATAACGCTGAGTACTACATGGCATTCGGTGCGCTTTCATCTCACTCCTCTTATGAAAATATCGATGCTGAGATTGCCACCTTGTTCCGCAATATTGCGGCATTTATTGACCTTTATGACGATTATTTGAAGTGAGAGAACAACAATGAGTATCTGGAAGAAGTTATTTACCGCAGTAAAAGGTGGCGTGAACGAAACGGCAGAGAGCATTGCCGATAGCCAAGCTTTACGTATTTTGGATCAAGAGATCCGTGAAGCAAAAGATGAGTTACGCCAATCAGATAACGCACTAATTACCATTGTTGCAAAACGAAAATTGGCCGAGCAAAAAGTACAAACGCTTGAGCAAAGCATTAATGAATATGAGCAACATGCCCTAACTGCAATGGAAAAAGGCGAAGAGACGCTGGCGCTTGAGTGCGCAGAGCGTGTCAGCAAACTGCGCAGTGAGCAAGAGAGCGAACAGCAGTATCTTGACCAGTTTGGCACTTCAGAAACGACCCTGCGTACCAATATCACGCAAGCAAAAGAGAAGTTGCGCCAGCTCGAACAGCAAGTTGATATGGTCAAAGCCACTGAAACAGTCCAAAAAGCACAAGCGTCTGTTTCTGCCCGTAATGTGGGTGCAAACTCTAAAATGCGCACCGCGGTAGAATCGCTCGATCGCATTAAGCAAAAGCAGGCAGAGCAGCAGGCAAAATTGGAAGCAGCCAGTGAGCAACATGCTCAAGAAAGTGGTGATGCACTACAGGCTAAACTCAAGCAAGCCGGTATTGGTGGTGCACCTACTAGCTCGGCAAAAGATGAACTAGCCCGTATTATGGCGCGTAAAAACGGCAATTAATACGCGATCATCTTGCTAACCCAAGCCCAGTCAGTGCCGTGCACCGTCTGGGCTTTTGACTATATTTACCTGTCAGGAAACCACCGTATGTTTGACTGGTTTAAGAAAAAAACACCCCCAGTTTCTGCTGCGCCAAGTGCCCCCGAAGTGCTGGGTTTACGCTTAGGTGGCGCGATTGAATTTGATGATTTGGCTCTGCGCCTGATTGAACCGCATGTGATTTTTGAAGGCGCAGCACGCAGCCAAATTATTCAGGCCGTCGGCGAGGTACAGCTTGATAATAACAGCCGCCTACTGCGTTTCTACACGGATGACGATGGCTTTGTGCAAGTGCTGCAACAAGGCGGAACACAAGATATAGACGTCGTTGATGTCAAATTATGGTATTTCTACGAAACCTGTGCCATTGATACGCAAACCAAGTGGGATCAAACCCTCGCACAAGAGATAGTCAAACCCACATGGGAGCTGGAAGGTGAGCAGTTCAGTAAAGTTTGGCATAATGAACGCCCTGTTGCGATGACAGAGAAAACTTGGAGTACCGGTACACAATTTCCTGCTGAAACCGACCAATTTGTTATGCTGTATCAGCGCCAAGCCAATGACAGTGTTGATGAATTTGTGATGATCTCAGGCGAAGAGAAACAGATCTTTAACGATCAAGAGCGCGCATTAGTGATCAGCACCGGAATAAACCTTACCGCCAGTGATTTTAGTGTAATTTAAGACTGGTATACCCTGTATGCCATACACTGTGCACCATTAACACGATGAGTGTGTTGTTAGAATTAACCCTGTGCCAAGGAGGACTCTGTGTCACTATTGTCAGGATTAGGATCATTTGCTCTCTACTTTTTTGCATCTCTTTTTATGCTAATGCTATTCAAATGGGTTTACGTAAAAATCACCCCTTACGATGAATGGACGCTGGTCAAAGAAGAGAAAAATGTTGCCGCCGCAATTACCCTATCAGGTGCATTTATCGGCTACAGTCTGGCGATTGCCAGTGCCGCCAGCAACTCTGTCAGTGTGTTTGATTTTATCGTCTGGGGAATAGTGGCAATGCTGGCACAGGTCATCGCCTTCTTGATTGTGCGCTTTGGTTTTATGCCCAGCTTTGCCGAACGCATCACCAATAATGAAACCGGTGCGGCAATATTAATGGCGAGCATGTCTATCTCTGTTGGTTTGCTCAACGCAGCCTGCATGACTTATTAAAGGAGAGCAGAATGAAACGCAGCCAGACAATTCTGCGGGAAAAACTACGCAAAAGTTGGCGACCGTTTAACCTTGCCCCGCTGTCGGTAGCGGTTGCTGGTTTGGTGCTGGCAGGGTGCGGCGAAGAAGCACAACCACAAATTTCAGCGGAAGTGTTTAAAAATCTCTCTGATTGCATCAACCAAAACCCAGAACTTGCCGCTGAGTGCCAGAGCGCATACCAAAATGCACTGGCAGAGGCAGCAAAAACTGCCCCTAAATATAACTCAGCAGCCGATTGTAATGCCGAGTTTGGTGCAGGACAGTGCATACAATCACCCGGTACCAATTGGTTTATGCCGATGATGGCAGGCTATATGTTCGGCAAAATGATGAACAGTGGTCGGCCAAGTTACAGCAATGTGCCGGTATTTACCCCGAAAAACCCTAATAACCGTAACTACGGTTCTTGGACAACGGCAGACGGCTACAGTTATGGCAAAGCTGGCAGTAACAGCCGCGTTGTGCTCGACAATAATGCGCTGAAATCCAAACCTGCCACCACCCGCACCATTTCACGCGGTGGATTTGGATCAACAGTTGAAGCGAAATCAAACTGGGGCAGTAAAGAGAGCTCACGCTCTTACTCATCAGGAAAAAGCAGCAGCTCCAGCCGCAGCTGGGGGGGATAATGTTTCGAATACCCTGTAAAGAGCGACCACATTGGCGACAACAGGCCGCCGAATTTGGTTTTGGTTTTCATACCATGTACGGCGAGCCCTACTGGGATGAAACCGCCTACTACCAATTCAGTCTGCAACAAATTGAAGAGGATTTAGAGCAACCCACTCAAGAGCTTCATCAAATGTGCCTTGAGGTTGTTGATCAGGTGGTGCGTGATGAAGCATTGCTGCGTCGCTTTCAAATCCCCCAACCTCTCTGGCAACAGGTTGCAGATTCGTGGCACCGGCGGGATCCTAGCCTCTATTCACGGCTTGATCTGGCCTACGACGGCCAATCACCGGCCAAGTTGTACGAAAATAATGCCGATACCCCAACTTCACTGTTTGAAACGGCTTTCTGGCAGTGGTTGTGGCTAGAAGATAATGTCGATCGCGGCCAGTTACGGCGTGATAGTGATCAATTCAATCGGGTACAAGATGCGCTAATCCAGCGGTTTCATCAGCTTGCACCGAATAGCCCGCATACTTTGCACTTTACCTGCTGCCAAGATACCGAAGAAGATCGCGGGACAGTGCAATATCTGGAAGACTGCGCTAAAGAAGCCGGGCTAAACACCAAATTCGTGTTTATCGAAGAGATTGGCCTAGGCGAAAACGGCCGCTTTACTGATAGCGATGATCAGATTATCGAATGGATGTTCAAACTCTATCCGTGGGAGTTTATGATGCGTGAAGGCTACGCCGAACATCTGCACAGCGCGCAGGTGAACTGGTTAGAGCCCATGTGGAAATCGATTATCTCAAATAAAGCTCTGCTGCCAATGCTGTGGAAGCTGTTTCCGCATCATCCAAACCTGTTAGCCTCCTATTTCTCCGATGATCCGGCCAAATCAGCACTGACAGATTACGTGGTCAAACCGCTATTTTCCCGTGAAGGGGCAAATATCAGTATCGTGCAGAATAACCAAACGGTGTATGAGGTGGATGGCCCGTATGGTGATGAGGGCATGATCTATCAGGCCTATCATCCGTTGCCTAAATTTGCCGATAACTATACCCTGATTGGCAGTTGGCTAATTGATGATCAACCCGCGGGGATTGCGATCCGCGAAGATGCCTCACTGATCACCCAAGATCTCTCCCGCTATTTACCGCATGCGATTATCGGGTAGCTCTTAATCGATAAAAAAACCGCCGACAGCTTACACTGCGGCGGTTTTTTTGTATTACAAAGTCAGTGAAACATCACTGACTCTGTATACGCTTAGTTTGACGGACGGCGACGTGGCTGACCGCTATTTGGACGACGATCAGAAGCTGACGCATCACGATCACGGCGCGGACGGCCTTCATTACCATACGGGCCTTGAGAGTACGGGCCGCTGCTACGTGATTCTGAATTACCCTCACGGCGCGGTGCTGCACCGCTACGACCACGGCCATTACCCTGACCCTGACCACCGCTACGACCGCGACCATTACCCTGACGACCATTGGCAATCGGTTCAGCACGAATTGATGGATCTGGCTCAAAACCATCAATCGCCTGCTTTGGAATTTCACGCTTTAATAAGCGCTCAATATCACGCAGCAATTTGTGTTCATCAACACAAACCAGCGACAATGCCAGACCTTCGCAACCGGCACGACCAGTACGGCCGATACGGTGCACATAGTCTTCAGCCACGTTTGGCAACTCAAAGTTCACCACATACGGTAGCTGATCAATATCCAGACCCCGTGCAGCAATATCAGTTGCAACCAGTACTCGCACTTTACCGGATTTAAAATCATCCAGTGCACGGGTACGAGCACCTTGGCTCTTGTTGCCGTGAATTGCTGCTGAGGTAATACCATCACGCTCAAGCTGCTCAGAAAGATGGTTTGCGCCGTGCTTAGTACGGGTAAACACCAGCACCTGACGCCACTGATCTTTACCAATCAGGTATGACAGCAGTTCACGCTTACGCTTGCGGTCAACCAAATGCACACGCTGTTCAACCTGCTCAGAAGCGGTATTACGGCGAGCCACTTCAATAAGCTGTGGATTTTTCAGTAATTTATCAGCCAGACCTTTAATGTCATCAGAAAACGTTGCTGAGAACAGCAGGTTCTGACGCTTGTTTGGCAGGTAAGCTAAAACCTTACGAATATCATGGATAAAGCCCATATCGAGCATACGATCGGCTTCATCCAGCACCAGCGTTTCAACTTTTGCCAGTGATACTGCATTTTGCTGTACCAGATCGAGCAAACGACCCGGTGTTGCTACCAACACATCAACACCACTACGCAGTTTCATCATCTGCGGGTTGATGCTCACGCCGCCGAACACAACCAGTGAACGGATTGGCAGGTATTTACTGTACTCGCGTACGTTCTCCCACACCTGAGCGGCCAGCTCACGCGTTGGAGTTAAAATCAGAGCCCGCACAGGACGACGCCCTTTAGGCTGCGGCTGCGTGCTTAATTGCTGCAATAAAGGCAGGGTAAAACCTGCTGTTTTGCCTGTTCCCGTTTGGGCGCTGGCCATAATATCGCGGCCTTGCAGCACCACCGGAATGGCCTGACGCTGAATCGGGGTGGGCTGGCTATAACCCTGTTCAGCAACTGCGCGTAACAACTCATCGCACAGGCCAAGAGAATCAAATGATTCCATGTTTTCAACAGACATAAAAATTATGCTCCCGAACTCAGCTTCCCACAATGATTGCGGGTCGGTCTCCTGCTGAGTTCATTATCAGGGCGCGGCAAATTGCCTACGCCAACATGAGGTACAGACCGAGGCGTACCACAGGGGGGGGATTGTAGCAGAGGATCGGCTTTGATGTGAGTTTAATCACAAAGCACACGGTTACGGCGGTGTACCCGTACAGCAAAATCCGTTTCACAGGCAAATTGATCCTGAGCCCGTAAAAATTCCCACACAGATTCAGCCGCACGCCAAGCAAACGGCGTCATCTGTAACAAGGCTTCGGCTGCTGAACCACTGAGCATCATCGGGTACGATAACCGCAGATCTTCAACCAGTGTAAAACCATCAAGGTGTTCATCTGCACACGGGTGCAGCACCACATCCCCATAAACCTGCTCTTTGAGTTGATACAAATGGCGCGGCGCAGGTGAAACGGTAATCACAATTCCGCCCTCTCTGAGCGTGCGTGCCAGCTCTGCGGCATTACAGGGGGCATAAATACGCACCACAGCATCAAGGCTCTGATCGTTAAACGGCAAACGCTGGCTAGACGCGACACAAAAATCGCACTGTGGGTAACGCTTGGCTGCATAGCGGATCGCCACTTTCGAGATATCCAGCCCAATGACACGGGTGGATAAAGAGGCATCAGTGGCCAACGCCGCTTGGCCTACTCCAGCCTGCGGTAAAGAGAGCGCATCAGCAAATGCAGAGGTGTAATACCCCTCACCACAGCCAATATCTAATAGCGTTAACGCACGGTCGTCTTGCGGCTGATTATCTGCCCGTAATGTCTCTACTAATAGAGAAGCCACTTTATCGCGCAACGGCTGGTAATATCCGGCATCTAAAAATGCGCGACGCGCCTGCATCATCTCTTTGTTATCTCCCGGATTTTTCGAGCGTTTATGCTGTACCGGCATTAAATTGACATAGCCCTCTTTGGCACAATCAAACTGGTGATGATTAGCACAGCACCACTGCTGACTATTTTGCACCGTTTTTTGTGCCAAGGGTTGGTGACAAAGAGGGCACTGGTAAGCTAAAGCACGCAACATAGATAATCCTAACAACAACATCGGGTAAGCAAGGCAAAAGTGACAAGCGAAAACGACAGTATATCGAGCAACGCTATACCGAGGCTATTGATAATAGCGCTACATGGGTGGGATGCAGAGAAAAATAAGACAAAAAAATAGCCTGAGAAACTCAGGCTATTTTTCCAGTGTATGCGATGCAATATATGATGTCTGCCGTATAAGGCTTATATTTTCCGTTATCATGCCATCTTAATTAATGGTTTGCTGATAGCATCATAACGCGCATATACGGCGCAACTGTCATAAGATCAGCAGTAAAATCATTACTGCTTAAATTTACGCATCACCAGTGTGGCATTGGTACCGCCAAAACCGAAGCTGTTTGACATAATAGTCGTCAGCTCACGCTCGGTAGTTTCAGTGATGATATTCAGCCCTGCTGCTTGCTCATCAAGCTGATCAATGTTGATGCTTGGCGCAATAAAGCTGTGCTCCATCATCAGCAGACTGTAAATAGCTTCATGCACACCCGCCGCGCCCAGCGCATGGCCGGTCATCGCTTTGGTTGCTGAAATAGCTGGGCAAGCATCACCAGCAAACATCTCTTGAATTGCACCTAGCTCTTTTACATCGCCAACCGGAGTAGATGTGCCGTGGGTATTGATGTAATCAATTGGGGTATCAACACCGTGCATTGCCATCTTCATGCAGCGTACTGCGCCCTCACCTGACGGTGCGACCATGTCGTAACCATCTGATGTTGCACCGTAGCCAACGATTTCTGCATAAATTTTCGCACCACGTGCCAGCGCATGCTCCAGCTCTTCCACCACGACCATGCCGCCGCCGCCAGAGATAACAAAACCATCACGGCCTGCATCATAAGTACGAGAAGCCAGCTCTGGTGTTTCATTATATTTGGTTGACAGTGCACCCATGGCATCAAATTCCATCGCCATTGACCAGTCAAGCTCTTCGCCGCCACCAGCAAACACGATGTCTTGTTTACCCAGTTGGATCTGCTCAACCGCATGACCAATACAGTGTGCTGATGTCGCACAGGCTGAACTGATAGAGTAGTTGATACCACGAATTTTAAACGGCGTTGCCAAGCAAGCTGAAACGCCTGAGGTCATGGTTTTTGGCACCATATACGGGCCAACACCACGCAGACCGCGTGAGCGCATAGCATCAGCGGCAGCAATTTGATTGCGTGGCGAACCACCACCGGTACCGACAACCAGACCTGTACGGTCATTAGAGACCAGCTCATCGCTCAAACCGGCATCGGTAATCGCTTCTTGCATTGCAAGATAAGCAAATGCGGAAGCATCGCTCATAAAACGGTACACTTTACGATCAATCAGGCCGGTGAGATCTAATTTGATATCGCCCCAAACCTGACTGCGCATGTTCATGTCACGCAGCGTTTCGGAGAAAGTGATACCAGAGCGACCGGCTTTCAACGAATCCAGAACTTCTGCTTTATTATTCCCGATGCTGGAAACGATTCCGAATCCTGTAATTACGGCTCTTTTCATGCCTAAAACATCCTTAACGCTTTGCAATTGGCCAAAGTTTAACGGTTTTGTTGTCGAGAAGTGGTCAGCTTTCCACATTTTGTCGAGTGGTCGGTGCTGTTACAATACCGTCAAGTTCCATTTTTGAGTTTACTTACAGTGAACAACTCTTTGATTCAACAGGCAACTCTGCATTTTAACGAACAAGGTACGCCAGTCTCTTCTGAATTTGGTGATGTCTATTTTTCCAACGATAATGGGCTGGAAGAGACGCAATATGTCTTTCTTGATGGGAATCAGCTGCCCGAGCGCTGGCACTCACACGAAGCACACGCCTTTATTATTGCTGAAACCGGTTTTGGTACGGGCCTTAATTTTCTGACAGTATGGCAGGCTTTTCGTCAATTCAAGATGGAAAACCCACATGCTGCGTTAAAACGTCTGCATTTTATCAGTTTTGAGAAGTTTCCGTTATCAATCTCTGACCTGCAATTGGCGCACCAGTCATGGCCACAATTGGCCGATCTCTGTAATGAATTACATCAGCACTGGCCGCTTCCCCTCTCTGGTTGTCAGCGGATGCTGCTTGATCAAGGCACTGTGGTGCTTGATTTATGGTTTGGAGATGTTAATCAGACTCTGCCGGCACTCAACCACAGTTATGATCGCAGTATTGATGCGTGGTTTTTAGATGGTTTTGCACCGTCAAAAAACCCCGATATGTGGCAACAAACCCTGTTTGAACAGATGGTGCGGCTAACGCGTGATTCAGGCACATTTGCAACCTTTACCGCCGCAGGCTTTGTACGTCGCGGGCTGCAAGCGGCCGGTTTTAGCGTGATACGTCGTAAAGGCTTTGCACATAAACGCGAAATGTTGCACGGACATGTTGCCGACAGAGTGTTATTCCCGTTATCAGATCACATACCAACAGCACCGATTGCTGCCTGCTATGCACGCCCCAAAGCCAGCCACTTGCAGGATGTTGCTATTATCGGCGGCGGGATTGCCAGTGCGCTGCTGGCACATGCTCTGATGCAGCGCGGCGCGCAAGTCACCTTATATTGCGCCGATACAAAAGCGGCGCAAGGTGCATCGGGGAATCGTCAGGGGGCACTGTATCCACTGCTCAATGGTGAGAAAAATGCACTGGCACGCTTTTTTGCGCATGCATTCACTTTTGCGCGCCAGCAGTATGATGCACTGG
>NZ_JBOFRH010000012.1:0-12882 GCF_051650925.1 Plesiomonas sp. | reverse complement strand
TCTAAATCTTGACCAGCTTCAAGTGCTTGCTTGATGATTGCCGGTGTACGGCCTTGGCCAGTCCACGTTTTAAGATCGCCATTTTCATCAGTATATTCATACTTAGCAGGGCGAGCACTACGTTTTGCTTTTTTCGGTGCGGCTGTTTTACTGTTTGCCAGCATATCGAACAGTTCATTAGGATCAATGCCATCATTAATCAGCATTTCACGGTATTGTTGAAGTTTACGCTGGCGTTCTTCGTTTTCAGCTTGGTTTAGTTCAGCCTCTTCACGACGCTCTTCCACTACAGTAGTTAGCTTACTCAGCATATCTTCAAGTTGCTCGAATTGCACTTCACGTGCCAGCACGCGCAGGCTACGGATATTACTTAATACTTTAATTACTTCGCTCATCATTGTTATCTCAAAAAATGAATTAATTATTATCTTTTTAATGCTAACAGCAAAAATATTCAAGCTGTAGTACAAAAATAATTAAATTAACGGAAAAAGTATAGAAGCAATTGTCTGAAAACAGTCTTCGTTACAAATATAAATACATTTTAGTATAGAGTTTAAGCATATCCAACAGTTCGCTCTGTGTGATGTATCAATGAATGGATAAATCACTGCGTAGCGCTGAGGTTGTATAAATAAATGACAATTGTTAACTTATTTCTATACGGCATGTCATTTTCTCTTGTTTTTAACCTCGCAGTTAGATGCACGCTGATGCATAAGCTTATTTGTATGATATAGCGTGAAATAATTCTTATAAAAAGTGATATTTATGCATTGCATCACTGAAATCAATTGTTACAATGGATTCAGCAACCTGATTTAAGATGACTTTCATTTTTTAGTTTTAATCACTTAGTCAGCTTTGAACAATAAGTACGAGCTAAACGGTGGTTTCATTATTCACCATAGTTGTGGTGATGCAAAAAATCATTCATGGTTTATTGGGTTGTTGATTGTGTTTTGAAGTAGAGGTGCGCTGTTTATCAGTAATTGTCAGTAGGGTGATTCTGTTGATCGACAATGAAAGGAACCAGCGCCGAAGTTAGAGCGGTTATCACGCCCTCTGGCTGGTGGAGTACTCAAATAGGGGCTGCACTGCCATAGTCATAAGATTGTTAATACACTATGGAGCGCTACTGGTTGGTTTTGGTTCACAGATTCGTTGTTCCGTACCTTTAGTCATCTGACTGTCAGTAGATCTTCGCCGAACTTTTAAGGTAAAGATCATGAATATTGTTGATTATTCAAACTCATTTCTTGCGGTACTTCCCCCGCTCACTGCGTTACTGCTTGCCGTATTGACCCGTCGTGTCCTGTTTTCATTGGGCATGGGGATTTTGGTCGGCGCTTTATTATTAAACAGTTTCTCTCCTTTGGGCTCTTTAGGGTATCTGCAGCATAAGATCACGGCATTAGCGTGGGATGATGGTGCATTGAATTTGTGGAATATCTATATTCTGCTGTTCTTATTCTTACTGGGCGGAATGACTGCCATGCTGACACTTTCAGGTGGTAGCCGGGCATTTGCACTTTGGGCGCGTCAGCGGGTGAAAACGCCACGCGGAGCAAAGTTACTGACCGTATTTTTGGGCGCATTCATCTTTATTGATGACTATTTCAATAGTCTGGCCGTTGGCTCGATTGCCCGCCCAGTGACAGATCGCGCAAATATTTCGCGTGCAAAATTAGCTTATATTCTTGACTCAACCGCAGCACCGGTGTGTGTGATGATGCCAGCTTCCAGTTGGGGTGCTTATATCATTACCATTATTGGTGGCATTTTAGCGACGCACAGCGTGACAGAGTACACGCCATTGGGTGCGTTTGTCGCTATGATCCCGATGAATCTGTATGCCATTTTTGCATTGCTGATGGTGCTGGCGGTGTCATGGTTCTCTATCAATATCGGGCCGATGCGTCGTCATGAACGTATGGCGCAAGAGGGGATTTCACTGACCGGTCGCCCGATGGATGAGCAAGATAATGGGCACTCTGGTTTCTCTGTGCGTGAGCTGGAATCTGGCCGTGTTGCTGATTTGCTGATCCCAATTATTGCGTTGGTTGTTGTCACTGTTTCTGCCATGGTCTTTACCGGTTATCAGGTGCTAGCAGCTGAAGGCAGTGCATTCTCAATTATTGGTGCATTTGAAAATACTGATGTAGGTATTTCACTGGTCAGTGGCGGTATTGTCGGTTTAGTCCTGTCAATTGTCAGTACCCTGCGTCAGCGGGTTGCAATGGGCGAAATGGTACAAGCGTTGCTCAGTGGTATGCGCTCAATGCTACCGGCTGTGTATATTTTAGTGTTTGCGTGGACTATCGGTGCGGTAATCAAAGATATGTCGACCGGCAAGTATCTCTCATCGCTGGTACAGGGCAATATGCCAATTAGCATGCTTCCGGTTTTGCTGTTTATGGTTGCAGGTATTATGGCGTTTTCAACCGGGACGAGCTGGGGTACATTCGGCAT
Source organism: Plesiomonas sp. (assembly GCF_051650925.1). NCBI lineage: Bacteria > Pseudomonadati > Pseudomonadota > Gammaproteobacteria > Enterobacterales > Enterobacteriaceae > Plesiomonas > Plesiomonas sp. The sequence goes on along the minus strand of NZ_JBOFRH010000012.1, from coordinate 10,410 downwards.
TATGTTACCGATTGCCGCAGATATGGCCGCTGCTGCAGACATGGCAATGCTACTGCCATCAATGGCTGCAGTTATGGCGGGTGCGGTGTTTGGTGATCACTGTTCACCGATTTCCGATACCACTATTTTGTCGTCTACCGGCGCACACTGTAACCACCTTGATCATGTTACAACCCAGTTACCGTATACACTGATTGTTGCCGGTATTTCTGCAGTAGGCTTTGTTGCTCTGGGTATTACACAATCGTCAATGACTGCGCTGGCGGTTTCCGCTTTGTTATTTAGTTTTGTTATCGGTCTGTTTTACTTTTTACAGCCACGACCTGTTGCAATAAAAGCGGTGTCATAACACAGAATACAGTATGATTAAGAGGGCGGATTTCCGCCCTTTTTTACGCTTAAAATAGGAGCATTCACGCGCATGGCGCAGTTATATTTTTATTATTCAGCTATGAATGCAGGTAAATCGACCTCATTACTACAATCCTCTTATAATTATCAAGAACGCGGATTGCGTACGTTGGTTTTCACGGCTGAAATTGATAACCGTTTTGGTGTCGGGAAAGTCAGTTCGCGAATTGGGCTCTCTTCTGATGCTCTGCTCTTTTCACCTGAAACCGATTTACATGCTTGCATTAAAAATGAGCATCAAAAACAAAAAATTGATTGTGTACTGATTGATGAGTGTCAGTTTTTGAGCCGCAGCCAAGTTGAGCAGCTCTCTGATGTGGTTGATGGTCTTGATATTCCGGTACTGTGCTATGGTTTACGTACTGATTTTCAGGGCGAACTGTTTGTTGGAAGCCTGTATCTGCTGGCATGGGCTGATAAGCTGGTCGAGCTCAAAACCATTTGTCATTGTGGCCGAAAAGCCAATATGGTGCTGCGCCTGAATGCTGATGGTGTTGCTATCCGTGATGGTGAGCAGGTACAAATTGGCGGTAATGAGCGTTATGAGTCAGTGTGCCGGAAGCACTATAAAGCGGCGTTTACTCATAACTAAACTCACTTGATAACAATCAGCCTAAGAATCACCCTTCAGTGGTTATTCATTTCAACATTGTCGTACACTTTCTGACTCTGCTGTCAGTACAGCCGGTTACTGAGCAGTCTTATAATGGCACTCGGAGCACGGTAGGCACTTTCCCCCGCGATAGAGCGGGGGAAATAATTCATCATTAATAATGAATTTCACTACGCATTCAAAGTGAGTGTCAGCCTAATCATATTGAGCCGCTCTTTATTCCCCCACTTGTATACTCGGTAGCAGGGCTGCAAGTGCACGTGCTTTTAGCAGTGCATTATGTGGCGCAGTAAACAGGCTCAAATGACTCTCTTCTTGTATACCATGTTCTGGCTGGCTGAGAGCCCAGCGGCGTGCATCAATATAAGTAAAATCATCAGGGAAAGGCCATTCACTGTCGGTTCTAGCACAATCTGCACTCAATAATACGGCATCACCTTTTCCCCAACTGATCCAACCTTGAGCCTGTTGGCAATTAACCCATACAGTAAATTCACTGATTACATCTGGAAAAAGCTGGGCCACATCAATTTGTTGCTGTGTAATACCGGTCTCTTGTTGGCAGAACTCGGTCAGTTCTGGTTCAAAACAGGGTTTAACAAGGGCATGAAACTGGTTGGTGATTGTGCCGTCAAGCTCTACTGTTACTGCACCGATTTCGATAATTTCATTTTCTATTTCGCAAGAGAGATCATCTTGCTGACAAGAAACCTGCAAACTAATGGCGATGTAGGAAGTGAGCGCTGAGGTCATTTTTTTTATATCCGATGTTTTTGTGTAAATCTAAAGTTGTGTAGCATGTATAACACGACATGCAGGGCAAGTGATTAGGCTATCACGAATTGAGTCTAAATCGGGTAGATTAGCAGCAGAATGTATTCATTTTTCAAATGGTAATGAAAGTTATTATCATTTAATTCAGTGTTACGGTAGTATTCACTGCTTTAGATACTTCTTCGCCGTTTTAGGCATTTATGTATTGTTTTAGACACCATGCTAAGTGGCGTGTTGTGCTAAGTAACACGTTGATTTTTGATACGAAAATAATCGGGGTTTTCTGTGGGATTATTTAGGCAGCTGAGTTGGTTTTTCCGTCAGCAATGGAAACGCTATATCGGTGCTATCGGGTTACTGATTTCCATCGCGTTTTTAGAACTTTTGCCACCCATGCTGGTTGGGCGTGTGGTTGATGGAATTGATCGGCAACAAATGAGCAAACAGAGTCTGTTTGGTTTTATTGCCATTTTATTGGGCTGTGCACTGGCTGTATATCTACTGCGGGTTGTGTGGCGGGTATTACTGTTTGGCGCATCATATCGCCTTGCTGTGATATTACGGCAGGATATTTATCGGCAACTTAGCCGCCAGCACGGGCGATTTTACCTTAAGCATAGAACCGGCGATCTGATGGCTCGTGCAACCAATGACATTGATCGGGTGGTATTTGCAGCCGGTGAAGGTGTGTTGACGTTGGTTGACTCTATGGTGATGGGGCTGGCTGTTCTGTTTATTATGAGTACCCAACTAAGCTGGCAACTCACTTTACTTGCATTATTGCCAATGCCGATTATGGCGGCAGTGATTAAGCGTTATGGTGATCAGTTACATCACCGTTTTCGGGCTGCACAGGCTGCATTTTCATCATTAAATAATAATGTGCAAGAGACACTGACCAGTATTCGGATGATTAAAGCATTTGGGCTGGAAACGCGCCAGATGCAGCATTTTGCGCAAACCGCGCAGCAGGCCAGTGAGCGGAATATGCACGTGGCGCGTGTTGATGCAAAGTTTAATCCGACTATCTATGTGGCGATTGCCTCAGCCAACTTATTGGCCGTGGGCGGCGGAAGCTGGATGGTGGTTAATGGTCATCTGACTTTAGGGCAATTGACCAGTTTTGTGATGTATCTTGGTCTGATGATCTGGCCGATGTTGGCGCTGGCATGGATGTTCAATATTGTCGAGCGCGGCAGTGCTGCGTATGTTCGTGTGCAGTCTTTGTTGGAAGAGGATATTGATATTACTGCCGGTCATTTGCCGATCCCGACTGAACGCGGTGTTTTATCCCTGAATATTACGCAATTTTTGTACCCTGAAAACCCACATCCAGTACTGCAACAGATTGATATTCAGGTCACACCGGGCATGGTTTTAGGTTTATGCGGTGCAACCGGTTCCGGTAAAAGTACCTTGTTAGCCTTGGTGCAGCGGCAGTTTGATGTGGCACATAATGAGATCACTTTTCATGCTCTGCCGCTGACAGATATTGCACTGGATGCATGGCGTGCACGGCTGGCCGTAGTGAGCCAAACCCCGTTTTTGTTTTCTGCAACCATCGCTGAAAATATTGCATTTGGTCGTCCTGAGTCCACATTAGAGCAGATTCAGCGGGCAGCAGAGCTTGCCTGTGTTGCTGACGATATTGCCCATTTACCGCAAGGCTATCAAACGCAAGTCGGTGAGCGCGGTGTGATGCTCTCTGGCGGGCAAAAACAGCGTATTGCCATTGCACGTGCGCTGCTGCTGGATGCTGAAATCTTGATTCTGGATGATGCACTCTCTGCAGTAGATGGGCAGACTGAGCACCGGATTTTGCATAACCTAAAACAGTGGCGACAAGGCCGTACTATGCTAGTGGCTGCTCACCGACTATCTGCGCTGGCAGAGGCCGATGAAATTGTGGTTCTGCAACAAGGGCGTATTATTCAGCGCGGCAAACATGATGCACTTCGCCACCAGTCTGGGTGGTATCAGGATATGTACCAATATCAACAGCTAGAACAAGCCTTAGAGCAGGATGATGGAGTGAACAATGTTGAACCTGCGTGAACAGTGGCCAACGTTGAAGCGTTTACTGCGCTACGGTAAGGCACATAAGAAAGATATTATTATTGCTACCTTAATGCTGTGGTTAGCTTCGATAGCCGAAGTGGGTGGCCCATTATTGGTCAGCTTTTTTATCGACCATTTTCTTTCTCAGCACTATCTTCCGCTGTGGCCTGTTGTTGGGCTGGTGGTCGGATTTTTGTGTTTACAATTTGGTGCCGGAACACTGCACTATTTTCAGGCGCTGCGTTTCAACCATGTTGCATTGAACGTGGTTCAGCAGGTGCGCTGTGAGGTGTTTCAGGCAGCCATCCGCCAGCCGTTAAGTGCGTTTGATACTCAACCGGTAGGGCAACTGATCTCAAAAGTGACCAATGATACCGAGGTTGTGAAAGACCTGTATGTGACAGTCTTGGTGACGGCATTGCGTAATATTGCCTTAATCAGCACCATGCTGGTGGCGATGTTTGCGCTCAACTGGAAGATGACGCTGGTCGCAATGGTCATGTTTCCTGCCGTGCTGACTGTAATGAGTCTGTATCAAAAGCGCAGTATTCCGATAGTGCGTAAAGTGCGTAGTTTACTGGCCGGAATTAATGATGGTTTTAATGAAACGATCAGCGGTATCAGTGTGATCCAGCAAATGCGGCAAGAAGCGCGAATGGGCGAAAAGCTTTCGGCAGAAAGTCAGGCACATTACCGTGCAAGAATGCAGGCTTTGCGGTTAGATGCCTTCTTACTGCGCCCATTACTGAGCCTGATTTCAGCCTCGGTACTGAGTGGATTGTTGCTGGTATTCGGGTTTTCAGCCACCGGCAGCATTGGTGTCGGCGTGTTGTACGCATTTATTAGCTATCTTGGCCGCTTAAATGAGCCGTTGATCGAGCTGACATCACAACAATCTATGCTGCAACAAGCCATTGTTGCCGGAGAGCGTATTTTCACGTTAATGGATGCGCCGGCACAGCACTACGGTGACAGCATCCAGCCACTGGCTGATGGCCGTGTGGAAGTGCGTAACCTCAGTTTTGCTTATCATGTTGCAGAGCCGGTTTTGCAGCAGATTACACTGAATGTGCCTGACCGAGGTTTTCTGGCATTAGTCGGCCATACAGGTAGCGGAAAAAGTACGTTAGCAAGCCTGTTGATGGGCTACTATCCAGTACAAGAGGGGCAAATTTTACTGGGTGGACAACCTTTATCAACACTATCGCATGATGTTTTGCGTCATGATATTGCTATGGTGCAGCAAGACCCCGTAGTACTGGCAGCGACTGTGTATGACAACGTTGCGCTGGGGCGCGAAGTGAGTGAAGAGGCTGTTTGGGCGGTATTAAAGCAAGTTGAACTGGCTGAATTGGTTAGTGCGTTACCACAAGGGTTGCACACCTTGTTTGGTGAGCAGGGCAATAACCTGTCTGTGGGGCAAAAACAGCTCCTCGCTCTTGCGCGAGTGCTAGTACAGCAGCCAAAAGTGCTGATTCTTGATGAGGCTACGGCAAATATTGACTCCGGCACAGAGAGATCAATTCAAACGGCATTAGCACGGGTACGCCGCTCTACAACACTGATTGTGATTGCGCACCGTTTATCCACCATTGTAGATGCCGATCAAATTGTGGTACTACACCGAGGCAATATTGCTGAACAGGGTAAGCACGCGGCATTGTTACAGCAGCAGGGGCGATATGCGCAGATGTGGCAACTTCAGCAAGTCACCGATCAGTTGTTGCAGCAAAAAGCCGGATAGTGTTTTATACCGATACTCTACCCGTTCAGAGGGGTTTTCACCCTTGGGTAGCGTATCGGTAAACACTGGTAATAGCTGATAATGATAATAGTGAAAAAAATCAAAAATTAACCTTTTGGGGTACTCTCCTTTACCAAGCTATTTGTGGCCTTGTCACCTAGCCATAACCCGATGACTAACGCAGAAAAAAACAGTACTGTAGGTAAAGAAGGCGCGACAAGTAAGGTAATCGCAGGGCCAGGGCAGATCCCCGCTAACCCCCAACCAACACCAAAAATAGCCGCTCCGCAGACTAAGCGTAGCGTGATTTTTTTACTGGCAGTATCAGGAAGTGGATCACCGCAAACTGCGGTTGAACAAGGCTTTACCCAGCGAAAATAGCCGGTAGAGAAAACGGCAAGTGCACCAAACATGACAAATGCCAGTGTCGGATCCCAGTTGCCGGTAATATCCAAAAAGTCTTGTACTTTGGCCGGATTATTCATACCCGAAACGGTTAATCCACTGCCAAACAGCACGCCACAGATAAGGCTAAACAGATAGCGCATTTTCTCTCTCCCTGTATTTAGCGGGTATTTCAGTCTATTTAATTCACGGATTTGTTTGGTTATTGTGCTTCATTGGGTATGTATCAGGTGCTCACAGGTTGTTAGCCAGCAAAAATATGCCGCAGTAGATAGACCGTAATGAACCCAGTGGCCATAAACGTGCAGGTTGCAATGATAGATCGCACTGACAAACGCCCCATCCCACAAATACCGTGCCCACTGGTACAGCCATTTCCCAGCTTTGCACCAAACCCGACCAATAATCCAGCAACCACAATGAGGGGTAAGGGAGCGTTAACGGTTGAGCCTAATGTGATACCCATCAGGTTTGCGGTATACAGCGCACCTACAGCCATTCCCAGAACAAAAAGAATACGCCAAAACCACTCTTTATTGGGATGAAGCAATCCGGTGAGAATGCCACTAATACCCGCAATACGGCCTGTACTTTTAAGCAGTAACAGAGCCGATAAACCGATTATTGCGCCACCAGTCAACCCCAATAATGCACTGCTAAATGAAAACATGTTGCCCCCTTTAATACTGGCGTACGGATACCGCATACTGAATATATCCACCACTGAGGTTTGCGCAGCGGAAACCATGGTGTTGTAATAATCGGCACGCTACAGTTCCGCGTAATCCACTTTGGCAAATTACTAAAATCTCTTTCTCTTTGGGAAGGGCCGAGAGATTTTCGCGCAAGTTATCAACCGGAATATTGATGGCATTGGGAATTTTACCGATGTTTTCCAGCTCGGCAGGATTACGGATATCTAGCAAAAACTGATCATCGCGTGGGTGTTGTACATCAGCAACATGGCAGACTGGAACATCCCCCTTTAGCTGGTTAGTCGCAACAAAAGCGGCTTGGTTCACCGCATCTTTTGCTGAACCAAAAGGTGGAGCATAGGTCAGTTCAAGGTGTTGTAAATCGGCCACACTCATTCCTGCACGCAGTGCAACGGCTAAAACGTCAATACGCTTATCAATACCATCACGCCCAACTGCCTGAGCACCAAGCAAACGGCCGCTGGAGAGTTCATAGACCAGTTTTAAACTGACAGGGTGTGCTCCCGGATAGTAACCTGCATGGCTACCGGTATGAACATGAATACACTGTGCGTTAAACCCCGCCTGCTGCGCTGTCCGTAGAGTTAACCCTGTGCTGGCGGCAGCCAAAGTGAAGACTTTGCAGATAGCCGTACCTTGGGTGTGGCGATAGTGTTCGGTATTGCCGAGCATATTGTCAGCGGCCATACGCCCTTGGCGATTTGCTGGCCCCGCGAGAGGCGTGACGCCAGCATTTCCAGTGACCAGATGTGTGGTTTCGATGGCATCACCAACGGCATAAATATGGGGGTCAGAGGTCTGTAGCTGTGCATTAACCTTAATGCCACCACGGGAGCCAATCTCTAATCCGGCACTGCGAGCAAGCTGGGTATCCGGCGTAACACCAATGGCTGCAATGACTAAGCCGGTTTCCAATTGTGTGGTATCGGAAAGTTGCAACAGCAGATTATCCTGTCGAGTTTCCACTGCGGTCAGACCGGTGTTCAGACGCAAATCTACCGCCTGACAAGCCAACTCCTGATGCAAAAATGCAGCCATATCCGCATCAAGGCTGGTCATTACCTGTGGTGCTAGCTCGAGTAATGTTACGGGGATCTTGCGTTCACGCAGCGCCTCGACAACCTCTAGGCCGATAAAGCCACCACCCACCACCGTTACATGTTGTTTAGATAAAGTGCTAAGTGCGGCAATAATACGATCCATATCGGGGATATTACGTAAAGTCAGTACCTTGGGGTGATCAAATCCAGGAATTGAGGGGCGGATAGGTGATGCACCAGGGCTAAGTAGCAGCTTGTCATAATGCTCAATATATTGCTCACCGGTCAGTTTATTATGCACGGTGATCTGCTTAGTATCTCGGTCAATACTCAGTACATTGTGCTGCACTCTGACATCAACATTAAATCGTCGCTTGAAGCTCTCGGGCGTTTGTAAAAGCAGTGATTGGCGTTCGGGGATATCGCCCCCAATATGATAAGGCAACCCGCAGTTGGCAAATGAGATGTATTCACCGCGCTCAAAAACGATAATTTCAGCGTGCTCATTAACGCGCCGTGCCCGTGCGGCAGCGGAAGCACCTCCAGCTACACCGCCAATAATTAGGATCTTAGGCCTGTTTTGTGCATCCATAGTAGACATAAAACACCTCTTAATTAAGATTTATTTAATTTAGTATTATCTAAAATAATAAAGTTAGCAAGTAAACAGCACTGAGCGTACTGATTTAATCAATTTTTATCAGCATACGGTGTTGGTTATAAAAAAACCGGATACGAGATCCGGTTTCAGGGTTTTGATAGGCAGTGATTAATCAGGGAAAAAAATCATTTACGCTGGCGGATTAAACCCTCTTGTACGGTAGTGGCAACCAATTGCCCATCACGCGTAAATACACTGCCGCGTACAAGGCCGCGTGCACCTGATGCCGACGGGCTTTCAACTGCATATAAAAGCCAATCATCCATACGGAAAGGGCGGTGAAACCACATGGAGTGATCAATTGTTGCAACCTGCATATCGGCTTCCAAAAAACCTTTACCGTGCGGCTGTAACGCGGTGGGTAGGAAGTTAAAGTCAGACGCGTAGGCCAGCAAATATTGGTGTACCCGCTGATCATCAGGCATGCTACCGTTTGCTTTAAACCAGACATAACGCGTTGGTAGATCAACTTCCCCTTTTAGTGGGTTGCTAAATTTAACTGGACGCATCTCAATTGGGCGTTCGCACAGAAATTTCTCTTTTACCGAAGCGGGCAGAAGATGTGCCATCTTACGTGCAATATCTAATTCAGACTCTAGCGTTTCAGGTTGTGGAACAACCGGCATGGTATCTTGATGTTCAAAGCCCTCTTCATGAAGCTGGAAAGAGGCGGTGAGATAAAAAATAGGGCGACCATTTTGAATTGCGCTGACACGGCGGGTACTGAAACTACGGCCTTCACGCAAAATTTCAACGTCGTACACAATCGGCTTATGGCTATCACCGGGCAGTAAAAAATAGCTGTGAAAAGAGTGTACCGCCCGTTCAGGAGAGATGGTTTGCTTGGCCGCATGCAGAGCCTGACCAATAACCTGCCCGCCAAAGACTTGGCGAAGGCCTAAATCCTGACTTTGCCCCCGAAAAATACCCTCTTCAATTTTTTCCAAATGCAGGAGTTGCAGTAATCCTGCCAATACATCGCTCATGAATAACCTCGGAATACATCATCCGATGCTCTGTGGCACCGATTAATTACGTTTCTGTTTTTGCGTGATACGCAGTGGAATATCAGAAGCATAGCATTAACTGTGTGGTGGGCTAAAACCTCAGCATGAATCTGTCATTGTGTTATGAAGGTGTGTGTTCGGATTTTCCCTTGAGAGGAAATGTAAATGACGTCAGCGTGACAATAGATCTACCCTGTGAATGGATATAAGTAAGAGACTTGGTAAAGCAAGGCGAGTGTGGTGTGTATTTTTATCACGGTGATTTATCTGTGGTTGAAACTCGGTGTTACTGCTGAGTTTGATCTTCTCATCGGCAGAACCACCTATACTCAACATAATTCAACGTAGCGCTTTGTAGAAATCTGGTTCGATGTGGTGGTAAGTGTTAAAGCGTGGAGATATAACATAGGTATATAAAAATAACAGAGATACAGGGTACCGACCTATAACAGTGGTAATACATACAACAAGGAGGCATGTATGAGAGAGAGTGTTTTTACATTCGCCGCAGTGCTGTTTACGCTACTGGCTACGGTTTCAATGGCACACTCTGTAACAGATCTGAATCTGGTATTATCGCTGCTGTTTGTGGTGTGGCTGCTTCCGCAATCAGGGGCGCGCGGCGCAGTTTTGGTGGCGGTGCTTATTCTGTTTATGGTGATATTGCCGTTACAACCGCTCTGTCTGAGTGTGGCGACCTTGATGGCATACCCCATGCTGTCTATTTTATTTTCCCCGTCAGCCTCAAGTAACTTGCGATTAGCCCTGTTTATTCCATGGATTGCGATGCCTAGTGCGGTCATGGTGCTGCAAAGTGAAGGTGCTATTGGCGGCTCGGCATGGTTAACTTTTGGTCAGTTTTTGGCTGTGAGTACAATTGCGCTGTTGTGCCAAGGCTGGAAAGGGTTGCAAGGCAATACAACCGCGCTGTTGGTGGTGGCTATCCCTCTGAGCATATGGTTGCCGATGCAGACACTGGCG
>NZ_JBOFRH010000011.1:0-17208 GCF_051650925.1 Plesiomonas sp. | reverse complement strand
GTCAGTACGCTTTTGTCGGGTTTTATATCACCCAATTCTTGCCGTTCTTACAGCATTCGCCACCATAACTGCAGCGTCATTTTTGCAAATAACGTTTATACTGCGATACAGCCTTGCACACGCCAGAGCAAAGGGTGATAAGCCCGTTATGCAGCCGATTTGTTGGCAGAAATCAGTTTGCCCACTTTATCAGCTTCACTGGTTAAGCCCAGTTTCTGGTAAGCATTTTCCATCAGCGGCAGTGCTTCACGGGTTGCTTGGGTGTCTGGATAATCGCGCAGCATTTGCTCAACACGATTAATCACCGCGACATAAGCGCCACGTTTGGTATAGTACTGGGAAACAGCCAGTTCATGCTTGGCAAGACGGTTTTTCAGGAAGACTAACCGTGCATGCGCATCTGCTGCGTAAGAACTGTTCGGATAACGCTGGATCAGCATGGTAAAATCACGAAATGCCTGACGAGCATGCGCTGGGCTACGGTCAGAACGGTCAACACCGAACAGGCCGTGCAGCAAATTGTCATCGTAAGCCATATCGGTCAGACCACGCATATACAGCACATAGTCAGCTTGTGGTGATGTCGGATTCAAACGCAGGAAGCGGTCAATCGATGCCATCGCCAAGGCAAGGTCGGCTGATTTATAATATGCGTAAATCAGATCGAGCTGCACCTGCTGTGAATAAGGGCCAAACGGGTAGCGGTTATCCAGTGCTTCTAGTTGGGTAATAGCTTCACGGAAGTTACCATCCTGCAATTTTTCCTGCGCTTTAGCATAAAGCTCTGCAGGAGGAACATCAGGTACGGTCTCTTTTGTGCTGGAGCATCCCGCTAACGTGACGGCAAGAGCTACTGATACCATCAGGGCTGTAATACGCTTCATGACGTTCTCGATCATCCTCAAGTGGCTTGTGGGAGTCTTTCCATAAAGATCCCAGCAAAGAAATGTACAATTACAGGCTATTCTAAACGGCATGCCGTTAAAACCCAACGTTAATAAATTCAACGTTAATAAAGAAGTTGCGACATGGCACAACAAATTGAACTAACAGCGACAGTGGCTTACCACCAACTCGGACAACGCTTAGACCAAGCGTTAGCAGAGTTGTTCCCCGATTACTCGCGCTCACGCATTAAAACGTGGATCCAAGAGCGCGGCGTTCAGGTTGACGGCAATATCGTTGATCGCCCGCGCGAAAAGGTGCTTGGCGGTGAACAGATCGTCATTGCCGCGGTGCTCGAAGAGCCTGCGCGCTGGATAGCACAAGATATTCCACTGAATATTGTCTATGAAGATGACGATATTCTGGTGATCAATAAACCCCGTGATCTGGTGGTTCATCCGGGTGCCGGTAATGCCGACGGTACTATATTGAACGCATTGCTGCACTACTGTCCAGCAATTGCCGATGTTCCGCGTGCGGGTATCGTGCATCGTCTGGATAAAGATACCACTGGTTTAATGGTAGTGGCAAAAACCGTTCCCGCCCAAACACATTTGGTGGAAGCGTTGCAACGCCGTGAAATTACACGTGAATATGAAGCCATTGCTATTGGTATTATGACCAAAGGCGGCACGGTGGATGAACCAATCTCACGTCATCCGAGCAAGCGTACGCATATGGCGGTGCACCCAATGGGTAAGCCGGCTGTTACGCACTACCGGATTATGGAGCGTTTCCGTGCCCATACCCGCTTGCGTTTACGCCTTGAGTCCGGCCGTACGCATCAGATCCGTGTGCATATGTCGTTTATCAGCCATCCGCTGATTGGTGATCCGTTGTACGGTGGTCGTCCGCGTCCACCACGTGGGGCATCCGAGGCGTTCTTGCAGGTGTTACGTAAGTTTGATCGTCAAGCTCTACACGCGACGATGCTGCGATTAGTACACCCAATCTCAGGGGAATTACTTGAGTGGCATGCCCCTATCCCTGATGATATGGTTGAGCTGGTTGAAACACTGCGTGCTGATGCGCAAGAACATAAAGATGATATGGATTATTAATCAGTCACGTCGAGCAGCCGTGTACCTGTGCGCTCATAGCCAATAGCGAGATGGATAGATGAAGTGGATTGAACCTAATTGGCCTGCGCCGGCAAATGTTCGCGCGCTGAGTACAACCCGTGACGGGGGTATGAGTGAAGGGGCATATGCGAGCTTAAATCTTGGTACGCATGTGGGCGACTCATCTAGCGCCGTGGATCAAAACCGTGCGTTGCTGCGTAATGCTGCACGTTTACCGGCTGAACCTGTCTGGCTAAATCAGGTACACGGAACGCGTGTGCTGATTTTACCTGCTGATGCAGAAGCATCGCGCGATGCTGATGCCTCTTTCACCGCGCAGCCTGATACTGTCTGTGCGGTGATGACTGCCGATTGTCTGCCGGTACTGTTTTGCAGTGATGACGGCACGCAAGTGGCGGCTGCTCATGCCGGATGGCGTGGGTTGTGCGATGGCGTATTAGAGAAAACCATCGCGCGCTTTGGTGTTGCGCCTGCCCGCATTATGGCGTGGATGGGGCCGGCTATCGGGCCAAGTGTGTTTGAGGTTGGCGCTGAAGTCCGTGAGCAGTTTATTCAGCACAGTCCAGCGGCGGTATTGGCGTTTACGCCGCACAGTGATCGTTATCTGGCCGATATTTATCTGCTGGCACGTCAGCGTATGCTGGCGGCCGGAGTTACCGCGATTTACGGCGGTGATTACTGTACCGTGAGTGATGCCGAACAGTTTTTCTCATTCCGTCGTGAATCAGTTACCGGCCGTCAGGCTAGTCTGATTTGGCGTGAATAACGCAGATTACTGTACGGTGCGTCGACAAAAAACCTGCCTTGTGCAGGTTTTTTTATCTACTGAGCATGCAGGGATTATCTCTTGTATCCCCCATAAACACCTTGTCATACTTCTTTTCAATCACGCTCTTGAAAATATCCCGTAAAGCCTCATTTAATAGATAGAGAGATGAATAATTGCGCGCAACGACCGTTTAGGAGGAGTTATGCGTCTGGATCGTCTAACCAGTAAATTTCAAGAAGCCATTGCCGATGCGCAATCTTTAGCCTTAGGGCGTGATAACCAATATATCGAACCTATCCACCTGATGCTTGCTCTGCTCAATCAAGAGGGCGGCACAGTGCGCCCGCTGTTGACCAGTGCGGGTATTGATGTTGCGGCACTGCGTTCTGCACTGACGCAAGAGTTAGATCGCTTACCGAAAGTTGATGGTATTGGCGGTGATGTACAGCTGTCGCAAGATTTGGGCCGTTTAATGAATTTGTGCGATAAAATTGCACAAAAACGTAACGACAAGTTTATCTCTTCCGAACTGTTTGTATTGGCCGCTAGCGAAGAGCGTGGCAAGTTGGGTGATACTCTGCGTAAACAGGGGGCAACCGTTGCTAAACTCAATGCCGCCGTTGATCAAATGCGCGGAGGAGACAGCGTGAACGATGCCAATGCCGAAGACTCACGTCAGGCACTAAAAAAATTCACCATTGATCTGACTGAACGTGCCGAGCAGGGGAAATTAGATCCGGTTATTGGCCGCGATGAAGAGATCCGTCGTACGATTCAGGTTTTGCAGCGCCGAACCAAAAATAATCCGGTACTTATTGGTGAGCCGGGTGTGGGTAAAACCGCGATTGTAGAGGGCTTGGCGCAGCGTATTATTAACGGTGAAGTACCGGAAGGCTTAAAGCATAAGCGTGTTCTTTCTCTGGACATGGGCGCGTTGATTGCCGGTGCAAAATACCGTGGTGAGTTTGAAGAGCGTTTAAAATCAGTATTGAATGAGCTGAGCAAAGAAGAGGGCAGCGTCATTCTGTTTATTGATGAGCTGCATACCATGGTCGGTGCCGGTAAAGGTGACGGCGCAATGGATGCGGGGAATATGCTTAAACCTGCCTTGGCTCGTGGTGAGCTGCACTGTGTCGGGGCGACCACGCTTGATGAGTATCGTCAGTATATTGAAAAAGATGCCGCACTTGAGCGCCGTTTTCAAAAAGTGTATGTCGCGCAGCCTACCGTTGAAGATACGATTGCTATCTTGCGCGGGTTGAAAGAGCGTTATGAGCTGCACCACCATGTACAGATTACTGATCCGGCCATTGTCGCGGCAGCAACGCTGTCACATCGCTATATTGCGGATCGCCAGTTGCCGGATAAAGCCATTGATCTGATTGATGAAGCTGCTTCTAGTATCCGGATGCAGATAGACTCAAAACCTGAGTCATTAGATCGCCTTGATCGTCGGATTATTCAGCTCAAACTTGAGCAGCAAGCACTGCAAAAAGAGTCTGATGATGCCAGTCTCAAGCGTCTTGCTATGTTGAACGAAGAGTTAGAGACCAAAGAGCGTGAATACGCTGAGTTAGATGAAGTCTGGAAAGCAGAGAAAGCGGCTTTATCCGGAACACAACACATCAAAGCAGAGTTAGAGCAAGTTAAAACGCAACTTGAACAAGCGCGTCGTGCTGGTGATTTGGCTCGAATGTCTGAGCTGCAATATGGCCGTATTCCGGCACTGGAAAAGCAGCTTGAAATAGCCAGCCAGACTGATACAAAAGAGATGCAACTGCTGCGCAATAAAGTCACCGATGCTGAAATTGCCGATGTGCTATCAAAAGCGACCGGTATTCCGGTTGCCCGTATGCTTGAAGGCGAGCGCGATAAACTGCTGCGGATGGAAAATGATCTGCATAAGCGGGTGATTGGCCAGAATGAAGCGGTTGAAGCAGTATCAAATGCAATTCGCCGTAGTCGCGCTGGGTTGGCTGATCCTAATCGTCCGATTGGTTCATTTTTGTTCTTAGGCCCAACCGGTGTCGGTAAAACCGAGCTGTGTAAAGCATTGGCGAATTTTATGTTCGACAGTGATGATGCCATGGTGCGGATTGATATGTCGGAGTTCATGGAAAAACATTCGGTGTCACGCCTTGTTGGTGCGCCTCCGGGTTATGTGGGCTACGAAGAGGGGGGCTATTTGACCGAAGCGGTTCGTCGTCGCCCGTACTCGGTTATCCTGCTCGATGAAGTAGAGAAGGCGCATCCGGATGTGTTTAACATTCTGTTGCAGGTGCTTGATGATGGCCGTCTTACTGATGGACAAGGTCGTACGGTTGATTTTCGTAACACCGTGGTGATCATGACCTCTAATTTAGGCTCGGATCTGATTCAAGATCAGTTTGGTACGCTCGATTACGGTGAGATGAAAGAGCTGGTGATGAGTGCCGTATCACAGCACTTCCGCCCTGAATTTATCAACCGTATTGATGAAACTGTGGTATTCCACCCACTGGGTAGTGAGCAGATTAAATCCATTGCAGCTATTCAGTTACAACGTTTGTACAAACGTCTGGAAGATCGCGGTTATCAGGTACATATGACGGATGCTGCGCTGGAGCATCTGGCACAGGCTGGCTATGATCCTATCTATGGCGCGCGTCCGCTAAAACGGGCGATGCAGCAAGAAGTTGAGAATCCACTGGCACAGCAAATATTGTCAGGTAAATTGCTACCAGGGAAGTTACTCACACTTGATCTGGAAAATGGCGAGATTATCGCAAAACAGTAAATTGAGTCTCTTCTGATAAAATCTGATAAGTCAGCGTTGGCTGGCTTATCAGATAATTGGTAATGCTACATTATGGTTTGGTAATTATTTCCAGCTACCGATCAGGTATTGTAGTCGCCATATTGTCATTATCTCTGCCTACCCTTTTTATCCCGCCATATTTGTGAACTCACCACAATATATCTGTGCAGTATCCTGTCTTATTTCACTATCGCCGATGATAATGTGATTTATTTCCACTCGAGTTTATCGGGGGAATAAACAAATCACGTTGTCTTTCTTCTTGTTAAATATAGAGCGCCATCACGCCGCAATAGAAAATTGATAGCGAGCTAATACAAGCTACTTTAGAGTGGCAAAACTTAATGAATAAAATAGAAAGAGATAACTATGCTGGAGCTATTGATAGGTGTCATTGTTGCTGCGGGTGTTGGGCGATATATATTTAAAGGCTACTCTGCAACCGGTGTTTTAATGACCGGCGGTATTTTGTTGTTAATTATTTCAGTGTTGCTTGGTCATTCAATATTACCGAAAGGGGTTGAGTCAACCGGTAATGCAGCCACCAATGTCGTGGAGTATGTTAAATATCTGCTGATGAGCCGCGGTGGTGATCTTGGCATGATGATTATGATGTTGTGTGGGTTTGCCACCTATATGACACATGTTGGTGCTAATGATATGGTCGTGAAAATTACGGCCAAACCGTTGCAGCGCATTAAATCACCGTATGTACTTATGATTGCGGCCTATTTTGTCGCTTGCCTGATGTCATTGGCCGTTTCATCGGCTACCGGTCTGGGTGTGTTGCTGATGGCAACCTTATTCCCACTGATGGTAAATGTGGGAATCAGCCGTGGTGCGGCAGCGGCAATTTGTGCATCTCCGGCGGCCATTATTTTATCACCGACCTCCGGGGATGTGGTCGTCGCGGCAAATGCAGCAGGCCTTGATCTGATTGATTTTGCATTTAAAACCACACTGCCTATCTCTATTGTTGCTATCTTGTGTATGGCGGTTGCACACTTTTTCTGGCAGCGTTATTTAGACAATAAAGAGGGTGTGAGCCATGAGCGTTTGGATGTCAGTGATATTCAGGTTGATGCGCCAAAGTTTTATGCCATTTTGCCGTTCAGCCCAATTATTGGCGTTCTGATTTTCAGCGGTGATATTGCGCCAAAATTGCATATTGTCACTATTTTAGTGATTTGTATGATCCTGACAGCTCTGCTGGAGTTTATCCGTAAATTTGATGGGCAAGAGGTCTTTAAAGGTCTCGAAGTTGCCTATCGCGGCATGGCTGACGCATTTTCCAGCGTAGTGATGTTATTGGTGGCTGCCGGTGTCTTTGCTCAAGGGTTAACCACGGTAGGTTTTATTGATAATTTACTGGGAATGGCACAATCTTTCGGGAATGGTGGGTTTGTCATGATGCTGGTGCTGGTGGTGATTACCACATTGGCCGCGTTTACGACCGGATCGGGTAACGCTCCTTTTTATGCCTTTGTGGAACTGATCCCAAAATTGGCTGGGCAAATGGGCATCAATCCGGCATTTTTAATTATTCCTATGCTGCAAGCGTCTAATTTAGGCCGCACAATTTCACCAGTATCCGGTGTTGTTGTTGCCACCTCGGGTATGGCTAAACTCTCTCCGTTTGAAGTGGTTAAGCGTACCTCTGTACCCGTATTTGTTGGTTTAGTTGTCGTTATTTTGGCTACCGAGATTATGGTGCCGGTCTAATATTCCACACCATAATATTGCTGGCGTAAATCTTAAAAAAAGAGGTCATCAATGATGGCCTCTTTTTTATGTGAGATTGAATGAGTCATCACCGGTTTAATATTTTTCCGCGCGACTATCCATTCATCAAGCGTACCATTTACCAATAGCGTTACCCACTAATAGCGTCACTGACGAGCTGCGCTCTTTTATACGGCATCACCAAGCTGTGAATAATCAGCTGTAAGCGTGTGAGCATCACATTGATCTCATGTTCGGTGAGGGTCAGTGCGGGCATAAACCGCAGAATATTTGGCCGTGGGGCATTGAGTAATAAGTGCTGAAAACGCGCCTCTTTCACCGCCTCTTCAGCTATTGGATATTTCAGATCAAAGGCCAGCAATAACCCTTCTCCGCGAATCTCACCCAAATCGAACTCTTGGCTTAACCGTTTTAATCCAGCAACCAACAAAGCACTGCTAGCATCAATATTTTGGAGAAAACGCTCCTGTGCAACGGTATTGACCACCGCCAGCCCTCCGGCACACATCAGCGGGTTACCATTGTATGTTCCCCCCTGATCACCCGGTTCAAAACAACAAACATGTTCACGAGCTAAATGCGCAGCTAGCGGAATGCCACCCCCCAACCCTTTACCCAAGGTCACCATATCGGGCATCACACCAAACCGTTCAAAAGCAAACATTTTACCGGTACGACCAATGCCGGTTTGCACCTCATCTACAATCAGCAGCAGATGCTCTTCATCACACAGTTGTCTTAATGCTTGCATAAAAGCGCGCTCTGCCGGAATAACGCCTGCCTCGCCCTGAATCGGCTCAAGCATAATGGCTACTGTATCGGCAGTAATCGCATTTTTCACGGCAGCAATATCATTGAAAGGCACTTTGATAAAGCCCGGCACTTTTGGCTCAAATAGGGGGGCAAACTGTGGTTTTCCGGTAGCCGACATTGTGCCTAACGTGCGGCCATGAAAACTGTTATCAAACGTGACAATTTTGTATGCCCCGTTTTTATGTTTTTGACCATAACGGCGCGCCAATTTTATTGCACTCTCATTGGCTTCTGCACCAGAGTTGGTGAAGAACACTTTATCTAGGCCTGAAAGCTCGGTCAGGCGGGTTGCTAATTCCGCCATTGGTTGATTAAAAAACGCGGGGCTAGGGTTAATGAGCTGCTGTGCTTGAGTGTGCAACGCCTGTATCAGTACATCAGGGCAGTGGCCTAAGCAGTTTACCGCCCAGCCTTGTACAAAATCTAAATAGGCCGAGTTATCTTCAGTATAGAGCCAGTGCCCTTTGCCACGCGTGAAATAGAGATCAGGCCGGTGAGTAATACTCATCAGTGCATCAGTATTAAGGGAAGTCATATGCGCTCCATGCAAAACAGTGGGGTGAACGTGATCTTAACCGCCGGGTTCTGATCAATACTTATCGGCCATTTAAGGCCATTACTCAGTTATGTTTTAGCAATGTAGAGGCTAAGAAACGAATATTCAATCATTTATTTTGATTAAAAATACATAGCGTGAAGCGTTTTATTGGAAGGTGGGAAATGCTGGAATGTGATCTTTTTCTATATTTTACTAACTTTTAATTCACGCAGTGTTAATTGCGTTAACACAGGGGAATAAGCAGGGTAAAATCTGGTTATTCATGCAGTTCAAGGAATAACCATGCCACTGCACCAGCACCTGCAAAATCAAATGCATTATCATCACTGGGCTTATCAACAACTACAGCGCTCACTACGCAGTTTACCCAGCGCCCTACTCATGCAAGATAACGGCCTCTATTTTGGCTCTATTATCAATACATTAAATCATCTGTTAGCGACTGAAGAAATTTTCTATACCAATGTGATCCTAAATAAACGCATCACAATGGCTGTTGACAGCATTATCACAATTGATATCCGGCACTTATTTACCCGTCTAGAAGCCGTGACTTATCACTGGCAGAATGTTTTACAAACCCCTGAAAAAATAGATTTAACCAAAATTTGTGCCTGTCACGATATTCCGTATCTTGATACCGATATCTCTTTAGCTGAGATGTTGATGCAAATTTCATTACATGCGGTACATCACCGGGGGCAAATTTCAGCCTCTATGACCAATTTAGGTTATGCACCTCCAGTAATGGATTTTTCTCAGTTTCTGATTCAAAAAAGAGCAGATAAACAGCAGTGTGTGACCTGTTGATGCGATAGAACACTATTTGAGAGTACACATGTAAGCTGAACGCGGTATACTGCAAATTAAGATAAACAGGCATGTGATGCCGCGCTTTTTTTGGAGAGACCTTATGTCGGCGATATATGCCCGTCTTGACGCTGAAGAGGTGGCTAACAGCATCAGCCATGCCTTAGGGATAATCTTAGGAGTAGTAGGCCTGTTTCTTTTGTTAAAACAGGGGATTAGTGCTCAGCAAGGTTTTACTGCACTCTTTAGTTATACGGTATACGGAATCAGCATGATTATGCTGTTTCTTGCCTCAACGCTGTATCATGCCGCAACAAACCCCGTGGGAAAACATCGCTTAAAAATTGCCGATCACTGCGCGATTTACCTGCTAATTGCCGGAACGTATACCCCTTTTTTATTGGTGGCATTGCAAAGCTCTCTGGCTACTTATCTGATGGCGGTAATCTGGGGGCTGGCGTTATCGGGCATTGTTTTTAAGTTATTGTTTATTCATCGCTTTGAAGTGCTTTCTGTCATTACCTATTTACTGATGGGGTGGCTCTCATTGGTTGTGATTTATCAGTTAGCGGAGTCACTCTCTTTGGGTGGGTTACTGTTGTTAGCTGGGGGCGGTGTACTTTACAGCTTGGGCGTTGTTTTTTATCTTTCAAAACGGCTTCCTTTTAGCCATGCCATTTGGCACCTGTTTGTGCTTGGCGGCGCAATGTGCCACTTTTTTGCGATATATTTTTATGTTGCGAAATAACCCTGTTTTTGTGCTGAAACGAGGTGCAAGAACTTGGTATGCAGAACAATGAATCAGGCAGTGCAGCTATCAAAATTATCGATTCGTATCGATGAGTTATTGATCTCATTATCTGACAGATAATCTCTTCTAATAGGATAAACCTCACTGTTTTTCAGCGTTTACTGCTGTGCTAGTGAGGTTTTCCTTTTTTTCCCTCTCTTTGCTCTCCTCTATGTCTGATATGAGAACTGTTTCGCTTTTTTTTAATGGGTATTCTGCAAACCCTGTTTTCCGATTATTCTCATGTTGTGTTTTTGTTAAATAAAATGAATGATTTTTGTTGTCTAAAAATAAGCACAGACATGCAACATTTGTTGGATGGTAAGTAACCTTGGTTTGTTGACTGTTATCGCGCCAATCATTACGCGTGCAGAGCAGCATTGTGGGTCGCTTACTGTAGTTATGTTTGCCTACCTAAAAGGAACGGGTAATGCAATCTAAAGGATTCCCTCTCTCTGCACTTTGTTGTTCACTTATGCTGGCAGGTATTGGTCACGCACAGGCCGCACCGGGTAAACCGGTACTGGCTTGGGGCGAGAGTAATTTTGCTATCGTGCAAGTTAACCAAGAAGCCACTTCATACAACGCGTTAGTGAAAGTGAATAAAGACGGCGCTCCGGTTCCCGTTGCGTGGGATCGTTGGTCTGGTGATGCCGGTGATCACTGGAAAGTGTTGTTCGACGGTAAACCGGTGTTTGAAAAAACCATTGCTTCTGCTGCATCCCAAAAAGACAGCGCGACTGTCTATGTGAAAAAAGGCGGCAAATATCAGATGCAGATTGCACTGTGCAGCGGCACGGGCGCAACTGAAGTCTGTACTGCCAGCGATGCAAAAGCTATCGTGGTTGCCGATACTGATGGCAGCCATCTTGATCCTTTAGTGATGTCGGTAGATGCCAACAATAAATCCTACACCAACACCAGTGGTATGCAGGTAGGCACATACTTTGTTGAGTGGGGCGTTTACGATCGTAAATACCCAGTCTCTAAAATTCCTGCACAAAACCTGACCCATTTATACTACGGCTTTACCCCCATTTGTGGTGGTGCAGGTATCAATGATGGTTTAAAAGAAGTTGATAATGGTAACAGTTTCAATGCATTGCAACGAGCATGCTCTGGCCGTGAAGATTTCAAAGTTGCCATTCACGATCCTTGGGCTGCACTGCAAATGCCACAAGCCGGACAGGGGCAATTTGACTCCTATAAGGGGACGTTTGGCAGCATGATGGCGCTGAAAAAACGCTATCCTGATCTGAAAATTCTGCCTTCTATTGGCGGCTGGACACTGTCTGATCCATTCTTCTTTTTTGGCGATAATGCAAAACGTAAAGTCTTTGTTGATTCGGTAGAAGAGTTTATCCGCACATGGAAATTCTTTGATGGTGTGGATATTGACTGGGAATATCCGGGCGGCAAAGGTGCTAATCCGAAACTGGGTGACCCAGCAAAAGATGGTGCAACGTATGTGACATTAATGCGTGAATTGCGTGAAATGCTTGATCGTGTTGGCGCAGAAACCGGTAAGCGTTATGAGCTGACCTCAGCTATCGGATCGGGATACGATAAAATCGGCGTTATCAACTATGCCGAAGCCGCGCAGTATGTCGATCGTTTTAACGTGATGACTTATGACTTCTACGGTGCATGGAATAATGAACCAGGTCATCAGGCAGCACTGTATTGCGGTTCACACTTAGAAGCTGCACGTTGTCAGGGTACGGGTAAAGACTCAAGCGGTAAGGATTACACCAATAAACCTGATTACAATACCGATAACGCCATTAAACTGATGCTGGCCAAAAAAGTATTGGCGAAAAAACTGAACGTCGGTGTGGCCATGTATGGCCGTGGCTGGAGTGGGGTAACTCCTGCATCACTGAAAATTGCGGGTAACCCAATGTCAGGCACAGCAAACGGCGCAGTAAAAGGCACGTTTGAAGCGGGTGTTGTGGATTACTGGGACTTGCTAAAGCGCTCATTGGGCACAACCAATGGTACCGGTGTTAACGGTTTCCAATATGGTTATGACGAGCAAGCACAAGCTCCATATGTCTGGAATCAGGGTACCGGCGAGCTGATTACCTATGACAACCCGCGTTCAGTTCAGGCAAAAGGTGACTATGTTCGTGCCAACGGGTTGGGTGGCTTGTTCTCATGGGAAATTGATGGTGACAACGGTGACATTCTCAATGCTATGCATGAGTCATTAGGGCACTCGGTAGCCGGTACCGGTGGCAACAACACCAATAAACCTCCGGTCGTCAGTGTTATCGGTGCCGTTACTGCCGATAGTGGAAAAAGTGGCAGTGTTCAGGCATCAGCCACTGACCCAGAAGGCCAAACACTGAGTTACACATGGGTACTGCCTACCGGATTTACCGCGACTAACCTCACCACTCCGGCGCTGACATTTACCGCCCCAGTGGTGACTAAAGATACGGTATACAGCCTGACTCTGAAAGTCAGTGATGGCACCAACGTTGTGAGTAATAACGTCAGTGTTACCGTTAAAGCACCTGTTACTGTACCGCCAGTGGGAACTAACACGGCTCCTGTTCTGACACTGCCGACAACCTTATCGGTAGAAGAGGGCAAAACGCTGGTTCTGACCGTAGATGCAAAAGATGCAGAAAATGATCCGTTAACTTATAGCTGGAATACTGCTGGTTTAACTGCCAGTGCGCTAAATACGGCTTCAATTACAGTGACTGCACCTGCGGTTACCGCAGACACTAACTATACCGTATCGGTAGTGGTGAGTGACGGTAAGCTCAGCGCAACGAAATCTGTTGTGGTAACGGTAAAAGATGTGCCTGTTGTCAGCGGCCAAACTACCTGGAGCGCAAGTAAAGTTTATGTAGCAGGTGATACCGTGGTGTACAACGGCGTGCAGTATAAAGCCAAGTGGTGGACGCAAGGTAATCAACCTGATTTGGGTGGCCCTTGGGAAGCGGTCTCTTCATCAGGTGGCAGTACTGTAGGTACGGCTGCATGGACAGCAACCAAAGCGTATACAACGGGTGAAAAGGCGACTTATAACGGTGCAACATGGCAAGCCCAGTGGTGGACACAGGGTGAAGTTCCAGGAAGCAACCAGTACGGTGCATGGAAAAAAATTGCCTGATACCGTTGATAGTCGTGGTTATTTACCCTTATAACCTCAGCGATCATTTGAGATTAGGTTGCGTTTGATATGCGTTACAAACGGCCATAATTGGCCGTTATAGATACTCACTAAACACTCGCGGGCACGATGGCCGCGAGTGTTTTTTTATCGCTATAAATGGCTATTTAGCTGTTGATAAGCTGTTTTCCCTAACAGTTGTTGAGATTTCGAGCAATCAGTCGGGTTGTGGTTATTCGGGTGTTGACAGCGACGATTTGACTGCCTATTATTCGCCTCGCTTAACCTGTTTTAGTACATGTATCAAGCTGGGGCTATAGCTCAGCTGGGAGAGCGCTTGCATGGCATGCAAGAGGTCAGCGGTTCGATCCCGCTTAGCTCCACCATCTTGATAAGTGCTGTATGTTATTTGATATAGTTCATAAACATGCAGATAAAACAAACTGTATTGTGATGCCCACATCCAGTATAGTGTAAGCAATTCTGATATAGCGATGGGGCTATAGCTCAGCTGGGAGAGCGCCTGCCTTGCACGCAGGAGGTCAGCGGTTCGATCCCGCTTAGCTCCACCATCAAATCAGAAAAGTTTCCAAAGGCTGTCTTATAGAAAGTGTTAAAGATGGTCATGTATTGGGGCTATAGCTCAGCTGGGAGAGCGCTTGCATGGCATGCAAGAGGTCAGCGGTTCGATCCCGCTTAGCTCCACCAATCTATTTTTGTTTTTTTCCCGCAATACCATTTTTATAATGGGGCTATAGCTCAGCTGGGAGAGCGCTTGCATGGCATGCAAGAGGTCAGCGGTTCGATCCCGCTTAGCTCCACCACAATTTCTTCTCTTCTCTCTTCTCTCTTTTCTCTTCTCTGTTTTTGCTTTTTGTCTCTTTTTCTGTTTTCTTCCCTATATATTATTTTTCTGCGCTGTTATTTCCTATTTCTTAGTTGTTTATCCTATTTCTTTGGGCTTTATCCTCCGCTTATTTCCTGTAAATCCTATTTTTGACAGTATGTAGTCTTGTTTGCTCTGCATCACACAATACTCAGTTTCATCCTAATATCATTAACCTTACTAGGGGTTTAGGCTGTGCTGCGTTGCGTGTGGCCTATTTCAGTTATGACATTCCATATTATAAGGAAGGTTTAGAGATGGCCACCGGTAAGTATTTGCGCTGGAAAGACTCGCAGGGGGATGAGTTTCGCCCTGTTGCAATCAATGGTACGGATTTACTCAATGATCGGAATCTGAATAAGGGGACGGCGTTCAGTGCACAAGAGCGTGCCGATTTTGACCTTGATGGCTTGTTGCCACCTCAGGTTCAGACATTTGATGCCCAAATTGAGCGGGTATATCAGGGGTTTTTGAGCGTATCGACCGATATTGAAAAGTATATTTTTTTGCGCTCACTGCAAGATCGTAATGAAACTCTGTTTTATGCGTTGTTATCACAGCATGTCGAGCAGATGACACCCATTATTTATACCCCTACGGTGGGAAAAGCGTGTCAGGAGTTTAGCCACCGTTATCAAAAACCACGAGGGTTGTTTATTACGCCAGATAATGTGGATGATATGGGGAATTTGGCACGCCATTTTAGCGGTAAAGGCATTAAGATCATTGTGGTTACCGACAGTCAGGGGATTTTAGGTATTGGTGATCAAGGGGTTGGCGGTATGGGGATCCCGATTGGTAAGTTGTCACTGTATACCCTTGCTGCCGGTATTCACCCAGCATGTTGCTTACCAATTACGCTAGATGTGGGAACGGATAATCAGGCGCTACTTGATGACCCTATGTATTTGGGATTGCCGCATCGCCGATTACGTGGTGAAGCGTATGATGCTTTTATTGATAAGTTTGTAACACAGGTTCAACGCCACTTTCCGAATGCAGTGTTGCAGTGGGAAGATTTTAGTAAGTCTAATGCGTTCAATAATTTGAGCCGTTATCAGCAAGTGCACCCTTCCTTTAATGATGATATTCAAGGTACGGGGGCCGTGGTGTTAGCGGGAATTATTGGTGCGGTGCGCAGTAAACATGAGTCACTCAGTGATCAGCATTATGTGGTGTACGGAGCAGGAGCCGGTGGTGTCGGGGTCGCCGATCAGATTTATGCGGGTTTGTTGCATGAAGGGATGGACGAACAGGCTGCCCGCGATCGGATTTTTATCCTCGATACACAAGGTTTGGTGTGTGATAACCGTGAGGGGCTTGATGCCTACAAACGCCGCTATGCTAAACCGGCGACGCTGATGGCTACATGGCAAACTCGTGAAGCAGGTCGAGCAGATTTGATGGAAGTACTGACCTATGTACCGGTTACGGTATTGCTGGGTACTAGTGGTGCTGGTGGTGCGTTCACACAGGCACATATTGAGGCATTGCTTCAGCACAGTGAGCGGCCAATGGTCTTCCCGTTATCGAACCCGACCAGTAATTGCGAGGCACTACCGGAAAATATTTTTAACTGGAGTGCAGGTCGAGCCATTGTTGCAACCGGTAGCCCATTTGCTGATGTCATGTTTGATGGGAAATCGCACCGTATCGGGCAGGGTAATAATGTGTTTATTTTTCCCGGTGTGGGGCTGGCGGCGGTAGTGAGCCAGATCCGTGAGATCTCACCGGATATTTTTACTACGGCCGCGTTTGCACTGGCTGAATGTGTGCAGCCACAGGATCTGGCTAATGGAACTGTGTATCCACGTATCAGTGATTTACGCACGATCTCGGTGCATGTTGCACTGGCTATTTTGAAGGAAATTGTACGTAAAGATCCGACTCATGCATTAAATGGCAAAGATCTGCTGCAAAATATAGAAGCCTGCATGTGGGCACCGGTTTATCTACCGTATCGTCGAGTATAGGGGCGATAAAAAATATAGGGTATCGCTACCAACGTTCTCTTTTATGGCTGCGCGGTTTTGTGGCAGCCATAAAAGAGGTATCAGAAATAAAAATTATTCTGTTATCTGATAACGCTGTTTCATTCGTAGTGCAATATTAACCAGTGCAATCAGTATCGGCACTTCTACTAGCGGGCCAATAACACCGACAAACGCCTGATCAGAATTAAGACCAAATACCGCAATCGATACGGCAATGGCTAATTCAAAGTTATTTCCGGTAGCGGTAAAGGCAATAGAGGCATTTTTATCATACGGAATACCGATTTTCTTACCAATCAAAAAACTGCTGAAAAACATAAGGATAAAATAAACAACAAGAGGTATAGCTACCCGTAGAACATCCATCGGTAACTCGACAATCATTTCACCTTTAAGGCTAAACATCAGTACGATGGTCGCCAGCAATGCTATTAATGTTATCGGAGATATTGCCGGAATAAATATTTCGGTATACCACTGTTCACCTTTGGCTTTTATCAACCCTTTGCGGCTGATAAAACCCGCTATAAAGGGAATGCCTAGATAAATTAGTACACTTTCGGCAATATCAATCATAGTGATATTAACGTCAAAGCCCTGAAAACCGAGAAGTGGCGGAAGTACGGTAATAAATAGCCATGCCATAAAACTGTAGGTGAATATTTGAAACACACTGTTAAGTGCAACTAATCCTGCACCATACTCTTTATTTCCGCCGCCCAGATCATTCCATACCAAAACCATGGCAATACAACGTGCAAGCCCAATTAATATCAGGCCGACCATATAACCGGGGTAGTCATGTAGGAATAATACGGCAATGACAAACATCAGCAGTGGGCCAACTAACCAGTTCATTATCAGTGAAAGGGTAATTGCTTTACGATCTTTGG
>NZ_JBOFRH010000010.1:0-1184 GCF_051650925.1 Plesiomonas sp. | reverse complement strand
TCTGGCCAACACGGTTTCGGTCACGGATACCGGTGATGAGAATAAAGTTCGCAGCAAATAGACCTCCTCGAAATGCGAGTTAGGCGTGACCCGATATCGGCATCACGCTAACTCTTTGCCATACCCTAGCATGGGCATTGATTGCTGGAGGTGACGGTACTTAAGTGAATGTGTCGTAGTGTATCGTTTTAACGCGGAAGCAAAGTAAAACGCTAGCCGATGAAAACGAAAACAAAACCGGTTTAACTATCTGGCTTTAAACGCATTTTTATCTAGATTGTGCTTTTTCATTTTCAAATACAGCTTTTTGCGTGGAATACCGAGATGGTTGGCGGTTTCAGTGATCTTGCCGGAAAAGATAAACAGCGCATCTTCTAAGAGTTTGCGTTCGTAGTCATTTAGCATTTCATCCAGATCGCCACTGACTGGCGCGACCGATTTATCTGCCTGCTTACTGAGGGTATCCACCATACCAATGGCATAAAGCTCGGCAACATGCTTTAACTCTCGGATATTGTTGTGCCAAGTATGTTCTTCGAGTTTATAGATATATTCATCGATAAACTCGGGTGTTTCTTTACCTAAGCGAAGGCAGGATCTTTTTACAAAATGGATAAATAATGTTCTGATATCTCGCTTGCGATTGCGTAGCGCGGGTAGTGTAATGCGAAACTGCGATAAAAAATAATACAGTTCAGGCAGTAAAGCCCCTTGCTGTAATAAACTGTCTGCATCATGTTGAATGATGAAGATAAAGCGCAGCTTTTTAACCTCGGCGCGATCATTTTCCAACAGAAACATCGTAAGCCATTGTTGGTGCGGTAACGAGAGCTGCTCAGGGCTGATAATCAGGCATGAACCATAGGCACATTGCTTGATTTGCATTTTGAATTGTTCAAAGTCATCATGAATAACTGCATTGAAAATCAGCTGCGGGTGTTCATGCCGTGAACTTAACTCGAGCAGCAGTTCAGCGACCGTATTTTTCCCGGTGCCCGGTTCTCCGGCGATTAAAATGTCTTTGTCCATTTGCGAGAACAGGGATACTTGCTCTCGGATGAGATTAATCTGTGGGCTATTGCCGAGCAATGATTTTTTGAGTGATTTCTTAATTTCATATTTACGATTTAAACGTACAACACGCTCTTGGCTGATGGTTTTGATTTTTTCCAATAACAGCGGCG
>NZ_JBOFRH010000009.1:0-1106 GCF_051650925.1 Plesiomonas sp. | reverse complement strand
GCAAGAATTGCGGCAAGTCAGTTTTTTGTCGAATGCTGCTGAATAAACGGTGTTATTTTTTCTGGAATGGCCGGAAATGTAAGTAAATCTGTCTCTATATTTACCATTTGTTCCGTATTCAGGGTCAAAATATGATTTTGTATATAAAGCGGATTTTTTGATGTAGTTCCAAGAACCTTGCCATCCGCCACCGGAAAGTGCAGCACCAACCCCGAGACATGCGGCATATAACGGCGGGTGACAAAAGTGCCAAGGCGTTGATAAACCTCGTTCATATCTTTTACCAATGCGGCCAGTTGCTTACCTTCTATCTGCGTCGTCATCGGCAACGTGCTAACCACTTGTACAGACAAACTGCACGGCTGCTCCGCGTTGATATCCATCGTCAGATTTGGGTTAAGGCTGCGCAAATTGGTATCCAGCGGGATTTTGATCTCCTGATTTGCGCCGGGCTGCAACACTTCCTGATGCCGACCGGATGACATCACAATCTGGCGAATCTGGCAGGTTTGGCCGTTTTGCGGGCTAACTAGGAAATATGCGAGACGCGCTTGCAGCGCGGGCTTATCTGCCGCCGCTATACGCATTGGGTCGTCATAAAAATTTTTGTATTCAAAGACCTGCGTGACAGCTTGCACAGCCGTACAGGGTAACAACGTTAATGCAGCAGCCACATATGCGGTCATTCGCGCAGAAAAGAAGAATGCCATCAGTCCCTTTACTCCCTTGTCGGTATGACTTCCTTGTATACAGCATAATAACAGAGCGAACGGCTTTCTACCGCTCTTCCTGAGTTCTCTAAGTGATAGCTGTATAAGTAATTGTTGTGTAAGTGATGGCTGTATCGTGATAGGCAAACCCCGTGTAACACATAATTGATGAGTTACACGCCAAGTTGAAAATGGCGGTGACAGCATGTGGCACTGCAAGGTGCCGGTTTGTACCGCGAAACGTCCAATGGCAAATATATGGGCGCAAACTATCATTTGAGCTTTCGCAGTGAAAAGAGGAAAATTGCGCCGATAAGGGGAAAACGCCTTTTATTTCTGGGCAGTTACCATTATCATTCGCGCTCT
This sequence comes from Plesiomonas sp., assembly GCF_051650925.1. Lineage (NCBI taxonomy): Bacteria > Pseudomonadati > Pseudomonadota > Gammaproteobacteria > Enterobacterales > Enterobacteriaceae > Plesiomonas > Plesiomonas sp. Next base: position 30 of record NZ_JBOFRH010000009.1, on the reverse strand, counting down.
TTTTTATATCCAGTGGCGTCTTTGGTTAAC
>NZ_JBOFRH010000008.1:0-2755 GCF_051650925.1 Plesiomonas sp. | reverse complement strand
TTAGTGCAGACGGCATTGAGTAATTTAAGTTTAGGCTATGCACTCACCTATCTGGTGGGTTTAGTCAGTCTGATCCTTGCTGCACGTTATCTGCCTAAATTACAGCGACAAGATTTGGTGACCAGTGCGCAAGAGATTGCTCGTGAGCGTGGTCTAGACCCAGACAGTCAGCGTAAAGTGTACCTGCCGATTATTCGAGCCTACCGTGTTGGCCCAGAACTGGTTGAGTGGAGTGGTGGTAAAAATTTACGCGAACTGGGTATTTACCGACAAACCGGTTGCTATATCGAGCGTATCCGCCGCAACGGTATTTTGGCCAGCCCCGACGGTGATGCTGTATTACAAATTGGTGATGAGATAGCACTGGTGGGCTACCCCGACAGCCATGCGCGTCTTGACCCAAGCTTTCGTGAAGGGAAAGAGGTCTTTGATCGCGATCTGCTCGATCTGCGGGTTGTTACCGAAGAGATTGTGGTAAAAAATGACAGCGTAGTTGGTAAGCGCCTCTCACACCTCCGGCTAACAGATCAGGGCTGTTTTTTGAACCGTATTGTTCGCAGCCAAATTGAGATGCCGATTGACGATACTATCGTGCTCAATAAAGGTGATGTTTTACATGTCAGCGGCGATGCCAGACGAGTACGTGGCTTGGCCGATCGCGTCGGGTTTATCTCAATTCATAGCCAAGTGGCCGATCTGCTGGCATTTTGCAGCTTCTTTATCATTGGTCTGATGGTCGGCCAAGTCACCTTCCAGTTTAGCCAGTTCAGTTTCAGCTTTGGTAATGCTGCTGGTCTGCTGTTTTCCGGTATTATGCTCGGCTTTTTACGCGCCAACCACCCTACGTTCGGTTACGTGCCGCAAGGGGCGTTGACCATGACCAAAGAGTTTGGCTTGATGGTCTTTATGGTCGGAGTGGGCTTAAGTGCCGGTAGCGGGCTGAATAATGAAGTGGATAATATCGGGTTACAGATGATTTTTGGCGGCTTACTGGTCAGCCTCGGTCCGGTGATTATCGCCTATCTGTTTGGTGCTTATATCCTGAAAATGAACCGTGCCATGCTGTTTGGTGCAATCATGGGGGCACGTACACTGGCACCGGCAATGGAAGTAATTAACTCACTCTCGCGCAGTAATATTCCGGCGCTAGGTTATGCCGGTACCTATGCTATCGCCAACGTCTTACTGACACTGGCAGGTTCACTGATTGTGGTCTTTTGGCACTGATACCCAACATATTTAGATTAACGTCACATAAAAAAAGCCCATCTTTCGATGGGCTTTTTATTTTATTTCTATATGTGCATCTACCGAATCAGCAGCTCACAGTTATGCAGCCTCTTCACGTTCGGCACGTGCCGGATTAGGGTGCGGGCCATCAACATGATCTACCTGTACCGCACGGCTGCGCAGTTCATCCGCTTCACGCATTTGCTTCGCTTCTGCATCATTAATCACCCCTTTTTGCAGACCGGCAGTGATTAATGCCTCTAATGCCACTTTACGTGGTAATGCGCCTGAACGCTGCGCTTCAGCTAATTTCTTCTCAATGCCACGTGCGGCATACATCGCCTGAAACGCCGATTCAACAATGTTAATGGCTTCATCAGCCGCCTGACCGACAAAACATAACTTCGTTAAACGATCACGCTGCGCACCTGGGATCATAATCAACTTAGCGATAGTCAGCGCAATGTCATCACTCACCGGTTTGTAGCTAACACCGTATGGGAATACTGCCGTACGCAGTAATCTTGCCACCACTCGGTTCGGGAAGTTCTGGAAGAAGCTGTCAAAAGCTTTACCACACTCGTACAGGCAATACTGCAAGCCGTATTCTGCCAGCGGCAGATCCTCTTTCAAGCGCCCCTCTTGCTCATAACGCTTCAGCACTGCGGAGGCCAGATACAGATTACTCAACACATCACCGAGCCGTGCTGAAAGCATCTCTTTACGCTTCAAATCACCACCCAGCACCAACATCGCCATATCTGCGGTTAATGCCAGCGCACGGCTCATACGGCTAAGCTGTTTGTAGTAACTTTTCAGCGGGCTGGCATCCGGTGCGGCGCTAAATTTACCTGCGGTAATCCCCTGCCAGAATGTTGAGAAGAAGTTACTCACACCAAACCCAATATGTTTAAACAGAAGATCATCAAAAGCCTGCAGCCCTGCTGCTTCATCTGGATTTGCCGCAGCTTCCATCTCGCCTAATACAAACGGGTGACAGCGCGTTGCGCCTTGCCCGAAAATCATCAGGTTACGCGTTAGAATGTTTGCGCCTTCAACGGTAATCGCAACCGGAATACCAAAATAGTGGTGCCCCAGATAGTTCATTTCCCCCAGTTGAATCGCCCGCCCTGCATGCACATCCATCGAATCATTCAGTAGCTTACGGCCAATTTCTGTCATGTGATATTTTGCAATCGCAGTAACAATACCGGGGATCTCTCCGGTATCAAGCGCCGTGGTTGTCAGCGTGCGTGATGCCTCTAGCAGATAAGTCAGTCCACCAATCCGCCCCATCGCCTCTGCCACACCTTCGAAGCGCCCGATAGACATACCAAACTGTTTACGCACATACGAATATGCGCCGGTTGTACGGGTTGTTAAGTGGCCAATAGCCGTACCCAGTGCCGGCAGAGAAATACCGCGTCCGGCAGAGAGGCACTCAACCAGCATACGCCAGCCTTTACCCGCATACTCCGCCCCGCCGATAATCCAATCTAGCGGGATAAAAACATCTTTACCCCAT
>NZ_JBOFRH010000007.1:0-6754 GCF_051650925.1 Plesiomonas sp. | reverse complement strand
TACATTGGTTTGGGTTAAATTTTGGACATTACCTGAGAACTCAGATTGGTTTGAGAGATTCAAAATGGCTGTGCTATGTTCATCATTGACAATGTTGCCGGCCAGTAGTGTTTGATTATCGGCATTGAATGTGACACTGGTTGGTTTAGTGGCTGACGTGCTGCGGATATCCATTAACCCACCGGTAGCATTAGTGGCATAATCTCCTTGCATATTGATGATGCTATTTCCACCGAAGGCCTGAATCAGTGCACCAGTTGATTGCATGGTATTACCCGATGAATTAATGACCGATACACCATTATGGATGGTGTAAATATGGTTGTTACTACCACTTCCCACCAAAGAGCTGTTCTGGATATTTAGGGTTGATTTTCCGGCCAAATCTATGGCGCTGGAGTTTGTACCGTACGTATTAATGAGATTAACGGTATTATTTTGTGTAATTGTTAAGTTACCAGAATTAACTTTAAAGGCATCACTGTGGTCGCCATACGTTTTAATGAAGAGATTATTCAGAATTGTTGTTGCTCCAGAGGCTGTATTCACGGCAGCACTATTTTTGCCCTCTGTAGTAATGGTGGTGTTGTTAAAATAGCCATGGCTTTGATTGGTTTGATCAATACCGTATGAAAGAGAACCTTGGGTGTGGATAGTTAGTGCCGTTGCGCTAACATTGGCCTGTTTTTCTGCACTATAAATACCGTGAGAGGTATTTCCTTGAGTGTTTACAGTCGTATTGTTAAGAGCAACAGATGAACCGCTATTAATCGAACTTATTCCGTTTGAATTACTGTTTTTTGTGGTAACAGAGAGGTTGTTGGCATTAATCTTTCCTTGGCTGGCAGACAGTGCGCCGTAAGAGTTACTGCCTTCTGCGATGATATTGACATTATCAAGTTCTATCAATGAACCACTATTTTCAGCGCTGATACCATAAGAACCCGAACCATTGGTCTGAATTGTACCGTTTTTGAAAATTGCATGGCCCTGATTCATGACCCGGATGCCGAGTGCATTATCCCCCTCAGTAGTAATTGATTTTCCATCAGAGGTTAATGTGCTGTTTTCGCCATTAACTGCAACACCGTATTCATTATGGGTTTCAATGTTATCAGATAAAGTAACATTTTGACCGTTCGTTATATTTACAGTTGATGTTATGGGGGCCGCAATAGCCTGAGAGATAGAAAATGCAATTAACGATAAGGTGAGACAGGTATGGTTTATCATAAAATAAGTTCAGTAGTGGTGTTTTTGTTATTTGAACATTTTATTGAACCGACTTTTATGTTGAACTGTATCAATTGAACTGTTTATTTTTTGGTAATGCACTGTTTTTAAAGATAATTATGTAGTCAGCTTGATACAGAATTCATTACTTAGACATAACTGATAATATCTGGAACTTATCTGTGGTATTTTTATCGTGATGATAGATGTTTTTTTATACTGTTGTATGCTTATTGTAGACAATGGTTAGGACACAAAAGTAAGAAGGTGGGATATGAGCAAAAAAATTGAAATGCACAGAGGTACGATTACCGATAACGCACTAAAAGCGCTGGTGACTAGCCCGGTTTTTAAAGCAAAAGTAGAGCGAAATAAAAAAGGGAAAGGTGCTTATCAACGTAAAGAAAAATCAGGTAAAGGGTGGGAGGCCAACCGTAAGTTACGTTAGGTAAACGTACTTTACGATTGGCTTTCTGCTTTTAAAATAAGTGGTTAGAATTAAACACTTAAATAGTGCAGATATTATGCTGTTGCCATCACAAACTCTTTGTGGCCGGTGTATGGGTTTGGTTGTTCATTTTGAATGCTAAAACCGTGTTTCTTGTATAAGCGCACTGCATCAAAATTCTCAGCGTATACCGTCAGTGTGAGGGTTTCCATCTGCTGTTTTGCGTGTGCTAAAAGCTCAGTACCGATACCCACATTCTGATACTGAGGGTCAACAAACAGAGCGGCAAGTTGACCATCTGCCGCTAGACTGTAAAACCCTTTGATTTCATCTTCATCTGCGTAAACCCACGTCATGGCACTGGGCAAGTATTGTGTACGCATACTGTCTATTTTGCTGTGCCAATAGTGGGGTTCTACAAAGTCATGTGCATCAATTGATGCGGTAAGCCATACATTGAGGAGCGTATCCATATCTGTTTCAGTAAACAATCTGATCATTATTGTGCATCCTTTATGGGTAAGCTTATTGGCAGTGTAGCAAGCAAAATTATGGTTTGGCTGTGATGTATATCCCGCAACTTAATCGATTCAGCTTTTTCTTAGGCCAATCTGGAATAACAATATAAAAAAGGGCATGAAATGGTCATGTTACATGGTGAAAGTGATGCGGAGTTTCCATTAAAATCAATGCGGTGAACATCAGGCACTGATGCCACCGCAAGGGAGTATTTAGCTAAGTTTTTGTTGTGCCCAGCGAATACCAGATACGTATTCAGCCGGTAAGAGTGTAGATAGACTGCCTAAGGCGGCCTGAAGCTCAAAAGGCTCTGGGTGGGCGAGATTAAGGTGTCCGAGTTTACGGCCTTCGCGCACCGATTTACCGTACCAGTGTAACTGTACCAGCGGAACAGAGAGCCAGTGCAGAGTAAACGGTGTACCGATAATATTAATCATCACCGCAGGGCTTGGTACAACAGGTGTATGTAATGGCCAGCCGAGCAGTGCCCGTAAATGCAACTCAAACTGGCTGATAGATGCGCCTGCTTGTGTCCAGTGGCCGCTGTTGTGTACGCGCGGTGCTAGCTCATTAATCAGCAGTTTACCGTCAACAACAAAGCATTCCATCGCCATGACGCCCACATAATCAAGGCTCTCCATCAAGCTACCGAGCATGTGTTCTGCCTGATGTTGAAGTGCAGAATCTGGCTTGGGTAGCGCAACACTGGCGCGCAGAATGCCATTTTCATGCAGATTATGGGTCAGTGGATAGAATACCCGTGTACCATCGCGCCCGCGGGCTCCGACCAGTGAAACTTCGCCATCAAACGGGATCATCTGCTCAACAATACATTCGCCATACATCTCGGCAGGAATGCTGTGCTGATCATCGGTATGCATAACACGCCACTGGCCACGCCCGTCATAGCCACCTTTACGTCGTTTTACGATCACCTTTTCGCCCAGTTGGGCAAAGATATCCGGCCATTGCGTGGTGCTGTTGAGTGCTAGCCAAGGTGAGGTCGACAGATCCAGTTGATCAATATGCTGTTTTTGTGTGAAGCGATCAGCCAACAGTGGAAAGGTATCTCGGTTGATAAAACCGGTATGTTGCGAAAATTGACGTGTGAGTGCGGTATCTGGCCACTGCTCAATTTCAGCGGAGATAACCGCATTTTCTGGTAGGAAGGGCGGAGTATCCTCGAACCCGCAAGGGGTCACAGTGATATCCATCACCTCACCTGCTTGCCGTAACATATCGCCTAGCTGCCCGTTACCTAATACCCAAACTGAACTCATGCCGGATCCCTCGGGTCTGGGTTATTGAGTACGGTGTCGGTTTGTGTAGCACGCCATACAGTGAGGCGTTGGTGAATACCTTCATCATGCAATGATAAAATTTGTGCGGCGAGCAGACCCGCGTTGGCCGCCCCTGCTACCCCAATGGCTAAGGTCGCAACGGGGATCCCTTTTGGCATCTGGACGATAGAGAGCAGGCTATCCATACCGTTGAGTGCGGCACTTTTTACCGGTACACCGAGTACAGGTAACAAGGTTTTGGCGGCTAACATTCCCGGTAAATGTGCAGCGCCCCCGGCACCGGCGATAATAACTTGAAAGCCTTGTTCTGCGGCAGTGGCAGCAAAACTGATCAATTTATCGGGTGTACGGTGAGCAGAAATCACTTCAGCGTGAAAAGGGATATCCAGTGCAGAGAGCATCTCGGCGGCAGCCTGCATGGTTGCCCAATCGCTTTTCGAACCCATAACAACAGCGACTTTGGGTTGCATAGTGGGTGAACTCCTGTAATAGCTGTGGGAATGACGGTAGCGGCAGTAGTTATCCGTTAACATGAATATCTACACCGTGTTGCGGGTAGCAAGAATACCATGAACCCATCGCAAGGAAAACGTTTGCGTGTAGGGTGTGAAGCGGTTTTAACACACTGTTGTGTTGGTAGGATTAGGTTTTAAAAGGATAACTCGTATAATAAACTTTCACAGGAATGATAATAACAACAGATGACGAGAATGAGCGAAGAGAGTACAGCGCAGTTTGCGGATATCCGCCCTTATCATGATAGCGAAGTGGCACCCGTGTTGGCCAATATTCTGCATAATGATGAGTTTATCAATGCAATTTGTCAGTTTCGTTTCCCTAAAATAACGCGTTGGTGCGGCTGGATTTTAAAGCCCGTAGTGCGCTATTTCTTACAGCAGCGGGTCAGCAATATTCGCTCTGTACGGGCTTTTCAGGAGCAAGTTGAAAGCTACATGCAGCGGATGATCACCACAACAACAGATGGTGTGACTTACAGCGGATTGGAGCATCTAGACGCGGATAAAGCCTATCTGTTTATTTCAAATCATCGCGATATTGCTATGGATCCAGCGCTGGTTAACTGGGGGCTGTTCCATCATGGCCGTGATACGGTCAGAATTGCGATTGGTGATAATTTGCTGCGTAAGCAGTATGCCTCAGACATTATGCGGCTGAATAAAAGTTTTATCGTTAAACGCTCGGCTAAAGGCGTGCGTGAGATGATGGCTGCATTTACGGAGTTATCGGCTTATATACGCCATTCACTGGATGAAAATCAGTCGATCTGGATAGCGCAGAAAGAGGGGCGTGCAAAAGACGGTAATGATCAGACCGATCCGGCAATCCTAAAAATGTTCTACATGAACGGTAAAAAGCAGAAAATGGATATGGCAGAGTATTTTGCCTCGCTAAATATCGTTCCTGTCGCCATTTCATATGAATATGATGCCGGTGAAGTACAAAAAGCAGCTGAGTTAGCACAAAAAGCGCGCGGTGAAGCCTACGTGAAGTCAGAGTTTGAAGATCTCGACAGTATTGTAAAAGGCATTGTTGGTTATAAAGGGCGGGTACATGTCGCATTCGGGCCGGTTATGCAAGAGAGCATGACATCAGCCGAAGCGCTTGCAACATGGATAGATCAGCACATCACTGAGCAGTATCATCTGTTCCCGTCGAATCTTGTCGCCGCAGGATTCACTGAAGGGGTCAGCGAGCAAAAACAGCGTGAGTTTAATGAGCGTATGCAGGCTATACCCGCAGAACTGCGTGAACGAGTTATGCAAAGTTATGCGCTTCCTGCACAAAAACAGCGCTTACAGCAGCAACAACAAACGACAGTTGAGTAACTGTTGAATACCACAGCATGATGTGTTTTGTGGTTTTTCGGTGCAACATATTGGTTGTGTTGTGTTGTGTTGTGTTGTGTTGTGTTGTAGTAGAGGTTGGGTAGCTGTTTGCCCAACCTTTAACGAGTAGACAGCGGTTTACCAAACGGCAGGCTTTTTATTGAAATACCCTCAGCACTGACCCGTAATACAGACCCCTGCTGGTACCAGTCACCGAGTACTATGCGTTCCCCAGAAAGAGGTTGCTCAGTAGTAGAGTCTTGTAGCTGTAGTGGGTGAACGGCTGGGCGATGAGTATGCCCGTGGATCAGACGCTGGATCTGATGTTGTTGCATCACCGCCAGCACAGTGTCTGTATTTACATCCATGATATCTTGGCTCTTTTGCTGATTATGCTGGGCACTTTTATTGCGCAAACGGGCACCGATATTGCGTCGCCAGCGCAGTGGTAGCAGACGAAACAGCTGTTGCAGCCATGGCTGATGTACGCGTTGACGGTACTTTTGGTAGGCGACATCATCAGTACACAGCGTGTCACCATGCATGATAAGTGTTGGCGTACCGTATAGATCAACCACATACTCAGAAGGAAGCAGTGTCATTTTGCACTGGCGCGCAAAGCGTTTTCCCAGCAGAAAATCACGATTACCGTGGATAAAGTAGCAGGGAACACCTTGCTGATGTAACCGCCTCAGCGCGTTGGCTACAGTCTGTTGTAATGCTGTATTGTCATCATCACCAATCCAAAACTCGAACAGATCTCCCAGAATATACAGTGCGTCAGCCGCAGGCGCTTGCTGTTGTAAAAAAGCGAGCAAACAGGCGGTAATTTCTGGGTGATCTTCACTCAGGTGCAGATCAGCAATAAACAGGGTTGTCGGTGCGATAGGTATCATCTCCGGTAATCAGCAGGAATAGGGATGCAGAGCACAAGCGGTAAAGCGTAAACAAAAAAGTAAATAAAGGGATGAAAAACATCCCTTTATTTAGCGTTATTCTATAACCTTTGTACACCCGTTGAGTGTACAGCACACGGGTCATTGATAAGTATGCCAAAATATTTTTTGCATTTTATCAAAACGTTAGTGCGTTAAGGCAGAGTTAACGGCTTACTCGCTGACAGTGACGCTGTTGATCAATACTTCATCACGTGGCACATCTTGGTGATAACCGAAAGTACCGGTAGAAACACCTTTGATTTTATCAACCACATCCATACCTTCAACCACTTCTGCAAACACGCAATAACCCCAACCATCACGGCTCTCTGAACGGAAATTCAGGAAATCGTTATCAGCAACGTTGATGAAGAACTGGGAAGAGGCAGAGTGCGGATCCATAGTCCGTGCCATTGCAACAGTACCACGCTTATTCTTCAGGCCATTGTTAGCTTCATTTTTGATGCT
>NZ_JBOFRH010000006.1:0-1107 GCF_051650925.1 Plesiomonas sp. | reverse complement strand
CTGCAGGTTTCCCCATCACTGTGGAAGGAAGATAGACTTTTGGTTGCGTTGAGCCAGGTGAAGTCAGATAGAGGCATTTCAGTTTGCATTTGATCTTATCTCTGGCTGAAACCATGGGATTTATTCTGCGGTAATTTTTAAGTGGTTCTTTCTGCGCTCAACATTATACATTTACAATGTCTAAAATGAGTGAGATTGTTGTGTTAACTTTGCTTTCTTTTTTAGTGTGGTGCTACTATGGCTGTTGATTATTGGAGAGCTTCAGGCAAGCACTACATGTAAGACTACAAAAATTCAAAAGTGTTATATTTGAACCAAGTTGAATGATTTTGAAGAACTGTTGACTTGCAATATGTTGAAGTCACTGACCTTGTGGTTGTGAACAGAAATTGTTGGTTTTTCAAAGGAGGGTATAGATGACTCTGTAGTTTTTGTTGTGTGATAATTTATTAACAGCCCGTGCCCCGGCAGCCCGGCTACCGGCAGAAGCCGCCGCCGCAACCCGTGCCCCAGCCTTAGCGGCAGCCCGGCTACCGGCAGCAGCAGCAGCCGCCGTCGCAACCCATCCTCCGGCCTTAGCGGCAACCCGTGCCCCAGCCTTAGCGGCAGCCCGGCTGCCGGCAGAAGCCCATCCCCCAGCAGCTTGGCTACCAGCAGAAGCTGCAGCACGTGCCCCAGTCTCAACGGCCGCAACACGTGCACCGGCCCCAGCCCGGCTACTAGACGAAGCCCGGGCCGCAACCCGTGCCCCAGCCGTAGCGGCAGCCCGGCTACCGGCAGCAGCAGCCGCCGTCGCAACCCATCCTCCGGCCTTAGCGGCAACCCGTGCCCCAGCCTTAGCGGCAGCCCGGCTACCGGCAGAAGCCCATCCCCCAGCAGCTTGGCTACCAGCAGAAGCTGCAGCACGTGCCCCAGTCTCAACGGCCGCAACACGTGCACCGGCCCCAGCCCGGCTACTAGACGAAGCCCGTGCCGCAACCCGTGCCCCAGCCGTAGCGGCAACCCGTGCCCCAGCCGTAGCGGCAGCCCGGCTACCGGCAGCAGCAGCCGCCGTCGCAACCCATCCTCCGGCCTTAGCGGCAACCCGTGCCCCAGCCTTAGCGGCAG
>NZ_JBOFRH010000005.1:0-1151 GCF_051650925.1 Plesiomonas sp. | reverse complement strand
GATAACAAATTTCAATGTGGCACGGATTCCACCATTTTTCGCGGATCACAATGTGTACATCGGGCCCCTTCAGTACAGCCTCACGGGGTAAATGACGCGTTATCGAGGCGCACAGCGTTCCGGATAGCGTGGCATGTTGCGCACCGGCAAAATGAAACGTCACATTTTCATCCACCTCTGAGGTCGAATTATCACGGGAAATTGTCACCGCCGGTTTGATCAGCGTTTTTTGCATCAATTGGCATAAATCGGCGTATAGCCACAAGGCATACACGCCCACATCTAACGTTGCGCCGCCACTGAGCGTTGGATTGAATAGCGGTTGTTGCGGATCAAATTCATGGTAATTGCCAAACGAGGCTTCTATCGACGTCAGGGTAATGTGGTTGCCATGGATAAAACTCCGCAATGCCTGATAAGCCGGAAACGTCACCGTTTTCATCGCTTCCACCAGCAGCAATCCCTGACGCTGTGCTAGCGCCGACATCTCATCCCAATCTTCGGTATTGGTAAATGCCGGTTTCTCAACTAGCACATGCTTGCCATGCGCTAAAAATAACGCGACCAGACTTTTATGCAGCGGATGGATAGTCGCCACATATACCACATCAATCTCCGGATCTTGAGCCAATGCAGTATAAGTGCCGTAACTTTTTGGGCTTTGGTATTGCTCTGCAAATGCGGAGGCGCGCTCTAGGTCGCGTGCGGCAACGGCATGTAATTCCCCGAGGGTGACATTGTGCGTTAAATCTTTAGCGAAACGATGCGCAATTTTGCCTAATCCCGCAATTCCCCAGCGCACTTTTCTGACGACGTTCCTGACTGTCATAACTATTCCTAAGCGATCTTAGTCCTAAGCGGTATTAGCCATTTTTTAGCACATGCGAGCATATGCAACAGCCGCGCATAGTACGCGTTTATGGCCGAGCGGTACTGTAACTGACCTCTCACTCTTATGCTTTTGTGCTGACTTTTTAATGACGTAGTGAGTCTTTTTGCCACCCATAGCCCATCATCGCAGTAAAAAAAACGCCACCAGAAATCTCTGATGGCGAATATTACCCGTACATGCGGAATGAGTTACATGCGTTTTCTGAAGATGACTTTTTCCAGCTCGACCAAGAAGAATACCCCCAAGGCCAAAATGGCAC
>NZ_JBOFRH010000004.1:0-8010 GCF_051650925.1 Plesiomonas sp. | reverse complement strand
CGCTGCTTGATGAGGTTGGCATTGATGTGGGCGCTAAAATAGCCCCGATTCTTGAGCGGGAGTTAGGCGAGCGTTTTGCCGCACCAGAGGCGTTCGCTGCCTTGCTGGGTGATGATCGCAAAGGGCGTAAAAATGGCCGCGGGTTCTATCTGTATAACAGCAAAAAGAAGCTGTATCGCCTAAAAGGACAAGAGAAAAAAGAGCCGGATAACAATGTTTATAAAGTGCTGGGGGTTCAACCCAACTCATCACTTGATCCGCAGGCTCTGGCCGATCGTTGTGTGTTGATGATGCTCAATGAAGCGGCACGCTGCTTGGATGAGGGGATTATCCGCACTCCGCGCGATGGTGATATTGGCGCTATTTTTGGTATCGGTTTTCCACCATTTTTAGGTGGGCCATTCCGTTACATGGATCGCATCGGAGCTGCGCAATTGGTGCAGCAACTTCAGGAACATGCGAAGCGCTTTGGTCAACGTTTTGAACCTTGTAATGCGCTATTGCAACGTGCTGAAACTAATGCGAAATTCTATCCACAATAACAATATAACCTCCTTATGTAATCACTCCTCTTAACCAGCCGTCAGGCTGGTTTTTTTATGCGTTCAACACTCGCGCTTGGCGGTATGTTATTCTGCGCGGTATACCAACGAAAAAACATAAACTGATTGAGTGAACGCTATTATGCAAATTTGGGTTGATGCGGATGCCTGTCCGAAAGTGATTAAAGAGATCTTATTTCGTGCCGCTGACAGGGTCGGGGTACAGGTAACGTTGGTGGCCAACCAGCCTCTTGGCATTCCCCCCTCTAAATTTGTCCAAGCGGTACAGGTAAGTGCTGGGTTTGATGTGGCTGATAACGAAATTGTCCGCCGTGTAGAAGAGGGTGATTTGGTGATCACGGCGGATATTCCGCTAGCATCAGAAGTGATTGATAAAAAAGGTATCGCCCTGAACCCGCGTGGTGAGCGGTATACCACGGAGAATATCCGGCAGCGCCTGAATATGCGCGATTTTATGGATACCCTGCGCTCTAGCGGTATCCAGACTGGTGGCCCTGCGGCACTTAATCAGCGTGATCGGCAAGCATTTGCTAATGAGCTAGATCGCTGGCTATTGGCATTTCAGCGTAGCCAGAAAGCGGCGCGATAAGTTCACGCGCCGCGTATTCGCTCTTTGCATCAGAGATATAATGTTAACGACACTACATTTACGCCAGATGCAGTTTTTGGCTGGCCAGTAAAAATGCCTGTGGATCGGTAATCCAATGCCCGATGTTCAGCCGCTCCTGATTCAGGTGCGCCTCACCGTGGCTGCATAAGATCAACCGATCTGCCGTGCGCGGGCGTAGCATCTCGATAATAAAACGGATCACATCAGCTCGCCGTACCTGAGTTAGCTCTTCTGCAATACGCTGGCGCTGATCAAAAGCCCAATCTTTATTCCCGATACTGACCCATGCCCGTTGTGCACGGGTTCGCAAATTGGTATCGGGTTCAGTAATTTGTGCCAGCAGCCCGTTTTTGCTTGCCTGCCACTGGGCTTCACTCAGCTCAAGCAGCACGAGCGGAAACTCATTAATAAACTCATCAATGGATTCAAGCAGATGTGTAGGCCCAGCCACCGGTGACTGCACATAAAAAATCAGCCCCGGAAAACGATTGAGCGGCAGGTTGCCTGATCCCAGCATATAACCGAGCTGTTGGCGTGTGCGCAGTTCATGGAAGAAGGTTGCTGACATTAAGTGGTTAGCAAAAATCGACAGCATAATATCTTTGGGTGCACAGTGAGCGGCCTGATAATAGACCAGTAGCGCCGAGTCTTGGTGCGGACAGTCATATTGGCGCATCAAAGTGCTCCGCCCTTGAATACTGACCAGTTGGCGCAACGTTTCTGCTCCCGAATTGTTGTCGGTTAGCAGGGCATCAGTCAGTTGTTTTCCCAGCGCTTTAGCTTGCTCTGCTGGCCAGTCACCGTAGACCAGCATTTCGATGTGTACTTGTGAAAACATCTGCTCAACAAAGGCAGGCAGTTCACTGAGTGTCACCGTTTCAAGTGCTGGCAGCAGTTTCTCATACGGTGGATTATTCGGTTGCAGTAAACCGGTCAGTTGATTAAACAGCTGTGAAATCGGTTTATCTTCAGCCACATTACGCCAGTTTCGCAGCAGTTGTTCACGAATCGTATCAAAGCGTGCCTGCGTGAACTCTCGGTGGGTGAATCGGTGCAAAATGGTGGCCAGCAACAGCGGCTGTTTGGCACTGAAACCGGAAAGATGCAGTGTAACGCCCCCCTGATGAGCATAAATATTGTAGCCGATACCGGCTAGCTCTGCGGGGTAGGTCTCTTCGGTCAGTGAATCTATTAGCATTTCAACACACAAACGGGTCAATGCCACATGGCGTGCAGAGCTGACCGCATTCAGGCTATCTATAGCGATATACAGATGCCCTTTAGGGAGATGAAACTCTGGCTCTTGGCAGTGCCATAAGCGAAAACCACTACTGTCACTCAGCAGTTGTGGGTGCGCAGTGGTATTTTCCAGTGTTTGCGGTTGCAAATGCTCGATAAGATAGGGGTTAGGTTCAGGCAGATAAAGCGCACTGTTATGCGCGGCCTGATCGCGCAAGCATTGCCATTGGGCAACCCATTCCGGTGGCAGCGGTGTAACCGAATAGGGGGTAAAATACCACTGAGCCTGTTTATCGGTGCTGACTTCCGGTGCAATTAGCGTTACGCGGCAGCGGGTTGGCTGCATCAGATCAAGAAAATGATTAATCTGTTCGGCATCGAATTGTCGCATCATATAATCACCACAAATCAGATCTTCGGCGGAATAGATAAACATATTCATGACCAAATGGCTGACCAGATCAATCGGTTTGCACGGCTCTTGAAAGTGAAACGCTGCATCGAGTACCGTGCGTTTTTCGGCATAGCGCCACGCGTGCAAACCCTGTTGCGCTATCAGAGATAAATACGAAAATATTGCGCCGATAATGGCCTGAACCTGATCAACCCCTTGAGGCGTAAGCAGTACGCTGACCGTGAAATCTTTAAAATTTGCGCCACTGATCCCGCCGCCGGCTGATAGCGTATTCACCCAACCCTGCTGTTTTAACCAAGATAATAGGCTGCCTTGCCCCTCATAACCCAGTAAGTGAGCAATAAATGAGAGCGGTTTTTGGGGATACAAAGCATCTACATTGGGCAGAGGAAAGGTCAGCGTCAGCTTGCGCATCTCTTTTTTAGGTTCAATCTGAATCAGGGTTTGCAGATCTTCGGGCCGGTACAGCGGCGGTAATGCAGCCTCTGGTGGATAAAGACGCGGCTCAGACTGAGCGGTGAGCGCTGAAATAGCCGTGGAGTCTGGAATTGCCGAAAAGTAGGTTTCAACCCACGTTTGCAGTTGCGCTAAACTCTGAGGCCCTATCACCGCAAGACACATGCGTGATGCCTGATAGTGGGTGTGGTAGAAAGCCAGCAAATCATCACGTACCGTGCGTTTTTCACGGTCGGCCAGTGTCTCTTCCGAACCGACCGAAAATTTAGCAAACGGATGCGCCGGATTTACCGTCTCTTTATGCACCTGATACAAACGGCGCACGTCATCATTAATCTTTAATTTGTATTCTGCATCAATAGCCTGCCGCTCTTTATCCACCAATTCTGGATGAAACAGTGGGGCAGTAAAAAATTGAGCAAAGCGATCGAGCCCTTCGGTAAAAAAATCTGCCGAGATATCAAAGAAATAGCTGGTATGTTCAGTGCCTGTCCATGCATTGTTGCTGCCGCCGTGACGGTTGATAAACTGCTGAAAATCGCCCGCGTGCGGATAGGCTTCTGTCCCTAAAAAAAGCATGTGCTCAAGGAAGTGCGCCATACCTTGACGATCTTGTGGATCATCAAAGTGCCCCGTTTGTACTGACAATGCCGCCGCTGCACGTGCAGTAGATGCATCATGAATCAGCAATACCCGTAGTTTGTTGGATAAAATCAGAGCGCGATATTGTTTATGATCGTTGGGGCTTTGGTGCACGGCAGTGCCTCGGTCAGTCAAAGTAAATAAAAATAAGAGGTGTTGGCAACACGCGTAAAATCATGCGAGGGCAGCGCTGTACAGACGATTATCATGTGTATTTTTGTATACAGCGTGTTCACATTATGGTGCGTGAGCAGACAGTGTGCAATTTTCTTTCTGTGCTTTTTATCAGAGGCTTGGTGCAATATTGGGGAGATAACCTATCAATATTACCACCCGTATTACAAAGATGTGGCCAAGGTTTATGAGCCAGTTTACTGACGCTAAGTGGCTAAAACACAGGGCTTATCAGGTATTGTGGGGCTAAAAATAAGTTGAAAACCCTATTGCGCAACATGCGGTAAGTATCACGTTCATTGGGTCAGGCGTTTAGTTCTTAGACATATTCAGGCACAATATCATTTTTAGGCTTAACGATTCATGATCGCGTAACAGATTTGCCTTACTGCTTATTCTGTTGCGGCATGCCGTGCATCATCTCAATGCAGTAATCAAAATATTGCGGTTCGCTTTTTTCCGGCGAATGAGTTTGCCTTCGGATAAACCGATTAAAACAGAAGATTACCGTTATTATGCAAGTATTTATTATGCGACACGGTGAAGCCGGTCATCAGGCCGCTACCGACGCCCAGCGTGCACTGACACCGCGCGGACGTGAAGAGTCCCAACTGGTTGCAACATGGCTGGCCGCACAATATAGCAAGATAACCGAGGCGGATACCGCAGGTATTGCGCGTGCGCTTGTTAGCCCCTATCTCCGCGCCCAGCAAACCTTTGATGTGGTAAAGCCGCTGCTACCGGCGATTAAAGAAACAGAGATCTGGGATGCCCTGACACCCGATTGTAACCCTCGGCCGGTAGCCGATTACCTGACCGCACTGGCAGCCAGCGGCCTAAGCAGTGTGCTAGTAGTGTCACACCTGCCGCTGGTGGGCTATCTGGTGGCTGATCTGTGTACCGGCGAAGTTCCGCCGATGTTCGCGACCTCTGGGCTGGCACATCTGCACATTGATGCCAGCACAGGTCAGGGAAAACTGCTACGCCTGATACAGCCAAACCAGCTTTTGTAGTAAGCCAGTTTTTGTAGCCAGTCGGCTTTTATTGCCGGCTTTTATTGATAGTTCAGGCTCAACATCACGGAGTCACCGGCACGTACCATTTTGTAATTGTAAGTTTAGCGTGCGGTTACTCCACCACATCTAGCAATACCAACAGCGCCGCATCACCGCCCCACTCTTTAGGGGCTTGATAAAACGCTCTCACTTCCGGATGCTGTGCCAACCACAACGGTGATTGCCGCTTTAACACATGGCGGCCATAGCCGTGCATCACACAGGCACAGGAAACATGTTCGCGCCGACAGGCTGCCAGCAGCGCGCCTAGCTCTTTTTTTGCCTCTTCTTGCGTTAATCCATGCAGATCAAGAAACAGCTCGGGTGTAAAATCACCGCGCCGTAACTGCTTGAGCTCATAATGGCTGACATCCGCTCTGACATAGCGGACTGGCCCGTCGTGCTCAATCAGTGGCTGAAATTCGTCAGAAAAGTAGAAGCTGGCATCTTTTTGCTCCTGACGAAGGCGGATTTGCGCACGTTCAGGACGCTGAATGCGTGGCGGGATTATGGTATCCTGCACTATCTTTTTCGCCCCTTGTATGGCTTCCTTAAACAAGGTGCAATCGTCTTCGGACAACGTATTTTTTTTCTTCATGTGATATCGGGTCAGTATCAGTCATTAATTATATAGTGAAACTACCACGAGATTATCACGTTGCGAGGTTTTACACGTGGATAAGATTTTTATTGATGAAGCCGTCAATGAGCTGCATACCGTACAAGATATGCTGCGCTGGACAGTCAGCCGCTTCAATGCTGCCGGTATTTATTATGGTCACGGTACAGATAATCCGTGGGATGAAGCCCTGTCATTAGTGCTGCCAACCCTCTATCTGCCGCTGGATTTACCGCAAGAGATGCGTAACTGCCGCCTTATCCCCAGTGAGCGTCACCGCGTTATCGAACGTGTTGTGCGTCGGATTAATGAGCGCGTACCGGTAGCGTATATCACCAACAGTGCTTGGTTTTGTGGCATGGAATTCTATGTGGATGAGCGGGTATTAGTGCCACGTTCACCGATTGGTGAGTTGATCCAAAACCATTTTGCTGGCTTATTACCGCGTGAACCAAAGCGTATTTTGGATATGTGCACCGGAAGCGGCTGTATCGCCATTGCTTGTGCCGCACAATTTCCTGATGCAGAGGTTGATGCTGTAGACATTTCACCAGATGCACTGTCTGTTGCTGAACACAATATCTACGAACACGGCTTAGAGCAGCAAGTTACCCCGATTCGCTCTGATGTTTTCCGCGATCTGCCGCAGGATAAATATGACCTGATCGTCACCAACCCACCGTATGTTGATGCCGAAGATATTGCCGATATGCCTGATGAATATCGCCATGAGCCAGAGATTGGTCTGGCATCAGGCCGTGATGGGTTGAAACTGACCAAGCGCATTTTAGCCTGTGCACCGGATTATCTGAGTGATGACGGCGTACTGATCTGCGAAGTGGGCAACAGCATGATCCATTTAGAAGCGCAGTATCCTGATGTGCCATTCACGTGGCTGGAGTTCGAACACGGTGGCTTGGGTGTCTTTATGCTGACCCGTCAGCAGATTGTTGATCACTACCACCATTTTTCGATTTACCGCGATTGATTATTTACCGTGATTGATTAATGCGGGCTCATTTGCCACGGTTTATCACGTGTAAAACCGCGTGGTTTGGGCGATGAGCCGCCATTTTTAGCGTAATCTGGCAGAAAATGTGCAAATTCCGAACGGGCAGCCTTGAGCTGCCCGTTTTTATTGCGCATTATCAGGGAAGGTAAAAACGCAAAACATAAAGCGTAAAACATAAAAACAGCGCAAAACCCCCAATAATAACGATGAATATAAAACGGATGGACTGATGGCAGGGAACAGTATCGGACAACTTTTTCGGGTGACGACCTTCGGTGAATCACACGGTATCGCATTAGGATGCATTGTAGATGGCGTGCCGCCGAATATCAGCCTGACCGAGGCTGATTTACAGCATGATCTGGATCGCCGTCGTCCCGGAACATCACGCTATACCACACAGCGCCGTGAACCGGATGCGGTAAAAATTCTCTCAGGTGTATTTGAGGGAAAAACCACCGGCACCAGCATTGGGCTGTTAATCGAAAATACCGATCAGCGCTCACAAGATTATTCGGCGATTAAAGATCAGTTCCGCCCCGGCCATGCCGATTACACCTATCACCAAAAATACGGCCTGCGTGATTACCGCGGCGGCGGACGCTCCTCTGCCCGTGAAACCGCGATGCGTGTTGCTGCGGGGGCAATTGCCAAGAAATATCTGCAACAACAGTTTGGTGTACAGGTGCGCGGTTATTTATCCCAAATGGGGGATATTGCACTTGATCTGGTTGACTGGCAACAAGTTGAGCAAAACCCCTTCTTTTGCCCTGATCCCACAAAATTAGAGGCTCTAGATGCGCTGATCCGTGATCTGAAAAAAGAGGGCGACTCGGTCGGCGCAAAAGTGACGGTGATTGCCGAGCACGTGCCGCTTGGCTTGGGTGAACCAGTTTTTGATCGCTTAGATGCCGATTTAGCCCACGCACTGATGAGCATTAATGCGGTGAAAGGGGTCGAGATTGGCGATGGTTTTGCCGTGGTCAATCAGCGTGGCAGTGAGCACCGCGATGAGATCACCCCGCAGGGTTTTTTAAGCAACCATGCGGGCGGTATTTTGGGCGGGATCAGCAGCGGCCAGCCGATTGTGGCACATTTAGCGCTAAAGCCAACCTCAAGCATTACAATTGCGGGACGCTCGATCAACACCCAAGGCGAGGCGATTGAGGTGGTGACTAAAGGACGGCACGACCCTTGTGTCGGCCTGCGTGCTGTGCCGATTGCC
>NZ_JBOFRH010000003.1:0-1487 GCF_051650925.1 Plesiomonas sp. | reverse complement strand
CTATTCGTGATCAGCTCCCGCAGCCGTTAGGGGCAGATTCAGCGATTGTGGTCTTAGGCTATGCACTAAACCCTGATGGTTCGATGCATGATGTATTGATACAGCGCCTGCAAAAAACATTGGAGCTGGCCAAGCAAAGTCCGCAGGCATTGATTGTGGTTACCGGTGGGGTACCGCAAAATAACCAAACCGAAGCGCGTTTGATGCAAGAGTGGTTAGTTAAGCAAGGTGTTGATGCGAAACGCATTGTGCAAGACAACTATGCCACATCCACCGTTGATAATGCCCTCTATAGCCGCTACGCCTTGACTCAACATCGCATTAAGCATGCTGTACTGCTCAGTTCCGGTAGCCATGTCCGCCGTGGTCAAGCATTGTTGGAAATCGCAACATGGGAAACCGGTCCACAGGGCATTACCTTCGAGTCAGTCGCGGCGCTGGATAAGCCGCTGGCCGAGCTGCAAAAAGTGTCCGATGGTGATTTGCTGGGTATTTACCGCGATGGGCTGCGCGTGATGGGGATGTGGAGTTTCCGTAGCGCCCCATTGTTAGAGCGTTAATAGTAGTTAGAGCGTTAATCGCACTTGATATGCTGCTGGCATGATTGACGTATGAGCAAAACCGGTGCCGTGTTGATGTAAACACGATCACCGGTTTTTTTATTCACTAGTTATAATACGGAAGCTTTTTCGCGCGTTACGGGGTCGTCGAGCGTTATTGTGTCTGTTGCAGCGGCGGGGATAGGGAACATGCGGTCATAGGCCCAGTTATAGAAAAACGCGTACACCAGATAAAAGATCACAAAGCCCATATCCAGCACAAATGCTTGTTTCAGTGAAATCTGTAACCACCAAGCAATCAATGGCAGAACAAACAGCAATAAGCCGGCCTCAAATACCAACGTATGTAAGACCCGCTCCGGCAAGCTCTTTTGCGTGCGTCCCAACAGCTTTTGCATCAGTTTATCGACCAACATGTTATAGACATAATTCCATGCGGTGGCGATCACCGACAGCATGATGGCGAGCTTGCCTAATTCCAATAATTGCATTCCCATCACCCAGCTGGCGATCAGCGGGCAAAGCATAAGGCCAATGAGTTCAAAACCAATGGCGTGACGTAAACGATCGGAGCCTGTGCGCATAGTATTTTCTCTTTCTGGTTAGCGATGTGGCTGCTAATCTATCGTCTAAAATGCGTAGTTATTAGTTAGATACTATCGCTAAAATAGATAGATTGGCTGTGTCTCATGACACAGGCATACAGGTATATGGAGCGCGGCATGAACATGACACTGGAGCAACTGCGCTGCCTGCAAGCCGCCGCCGAGTGTGGTTCTTTCTCGGCGGCCGCGCGGCGTTTGGGTAAAGCGCAATCGGTGGTGAGTACCACCATTTCGAATTTAGAAATTGATCTGGGTGTGCAACTCTTTGATCGCCGTGCGCGTAATCCGGTACTCACCGCGGCCGGTGAACGGTTACTCCAGC
>NZ_JBOFRH010000002.1:0-1033 GCF_051650925.1 Plesiomonas sp. | reverse complement strand
TGCGGTGATTTTGCGCGGTGGTAAGGAAACCGTGCACACCAATCAGGCGATGGTGGCCGTTATTCAGCATGCGTTGGCAGAATGCAATTTACCGGCAGCTGCGGTGCAGTCGATTGACGATCCGGATCGGGCGTTGGTGACCGAATTGCTGACACTGGATAAGTATGTCGACATGATTATCCCACGCGGTGGTTCAGGGTTGCAGGCCTTGTGCCGTGAACAAGCCACCATCCCCGTGATTACCGGCGGTATTGGCGTGTGTCATATGTTTGTGGATGCCAGTGCCGATTTGATTGGCGCCGTGAGCGTGATTGAAAACGCCAAAGTGCAACGTCCGAGCGTGTGTAACGCCTTGGAAACCCTGTTGGTGCATCGTCATATTGCGGCAGATTTTTTGCCAGAATTGGCCAATTATTTGCACAGTTTGGGCGTGACTTTACATGCTTGCCCAGAAAGTCTGGCATTGCTGCAGGCGGCCGGCACACGTGCGCAGGTGATCCCGGTGCAGGCCGAGGATTATGTGGATGAGTGGTTGTCTCTAGATTTGAACGTCAAAATTGTGGGCGATCTGGATGAAGCAATTGGCCATATCAACCACCACGGTAGCGGCCATAGTGAAAGCATTCTGACTCAGACGCTGGCGCACGCAGATCGCTTTACCTTAGAAGTAGATGCCGCGGCGGTATATGTTAACGCTAGCACCCGTTTTACTGACGGTGGCCAATTTGGTTTGGGCGCCGAAGTGGCGGTCAGCACGCAAAAACTGCATGCGCGTGGGCCGATGGGGTTAGAAGCCCTGACCACCTATAAGTGGATTGGCTACGGGGATAATTTAATCCGAAAATAACTAATTGTTTTAATTGGAAAACTTGTTATTGACGCCGTCCGGTTATGCCGGGCGGCGTTTTTATTTTCGCCAAACTGACATTTTTGACCGCAAAAAAACGGCGCTCTTCTATGCTGATTAAAGGCATCTGTATGTCATAACCAGAAATGCAGCAAGGAACACGATTATGCGCCTTTTCTTATTCAG
>NZ_JBOFRH010000001.1:0-2190 GCF_051650925.1 Plesiomonas sp. | reverse complement strand
CTGTTTTGTTCAATCTATTTTGCACTATCTATATAGATAGATGTAAAAACCGCCTTGAGGCTAAACTGCAAGGCGGTTTTTAGGATAACAAGGTGCGTGGGTTTATCAGAACGGGATGTCGTCGTCAAAATCCATTGGTGGTTCTGCATTACCAAAACCGGCGTTGTTATTGGCCGGAGCAGGCGCTGCGTTATTGTTATTGTAGTTGTTTTGCGCTGGGGCGTTGTTGTAACCACCTTGTGGGGCAGCGGATTGTGGAGCAAAGTTCTGGTTTTGAGGTTGTTGTGGCTGACCCCAACTACCTTGCTGTGATTGGCCACTTGGTGCACCACCCATGCCGCCACGGGTATCAAGCATTTGCAGTTCATCTGCCTGAATTTCGGTGGTGTAACGCTCTTGGCCGCTCTGATCCTGCCATTTACGGGTACGCAGTTTGCCTTCAATGTAAACTTTTGCGCCCTTTTTCAGGTATTCACCGGCAACTTCAGCCAGTCGACGGTACAGGACAACACGGTGCCATTCAGTGAGCTCTTTTTGCTCGCCGGTGTTCTTATCGCGCCAGCTTTCAGAGGTCGCGATGCTGATGTTGGCAACAGCATTGCCATTCGGCATGTAACGCACTTCAGGGTCTTGCCCTAAATTACCGATCAGTATGACTTTGTTAATGCCACCTCTGGCCATAACTCTCTCCGCTTGGTTGGGTTGTGGTATTGATTCACTTTCTAACCGCTGAGTGTAACACGGTCAACCTGAATGTTGGGGAGATTTACCAAAAGAACTTGAAGAGGACAGGAGATTGGGAAGTCAGTTCGCAGCTGACATGCTTGCACATAGATTCATACGCGGTGAATTACTGGATATCTATTCAGTTTTTTAACTTTTATGCGATACTAAAATTCTTCCCGTTTACCTGAAGTGGCTGTATGAATAAGATCGAGGTCAGGGGTGCACGTACCCATAATCTGAAAAATATCAATCTGATCATTCCGCGTGATAAGTTAATTGTGATCACGGGGCTTTCCGGTTCAGGAAAGTCATCTTTGGCTTTTGATACGCTGTATGCCGAAGGGCAGCGGCGCTATGTCGAGTCACTTTCAGCGTATGCGCGCCAGTTTTTATCGTTAATGGAAAAGCCGGATGTTGACCATATCGAAGGGTTGTCACCGGCAATTTCCATTGAGCAAAAATCAACATCTCATAATCCGCGCTCGACCGTTGGGACTATCACTGAGATCCATGACTATCTGCGTTTGCTGTTCGCCCGAGTAGGTGAGCCGCGCTGTCCTACACATGATGCGCCATTGGCGGCGCAGACGGTCAGCCAGATGGTGGACAATGTGCTGAGTCTGCCTGAGGGCAGTAAGCTGATGTTACTGGCACCGATTATTAAAGAGCGTAAAGGTGAGCACAGTAAGACGCTAGAGAGCCTTGCGGCACAGGGGTACATTCGTGCCCGAATTGACGGTGAAGTGTGTGATCTTTCTGACCCACCAACGCTTGAGTTGCATAAGAAGCATACGATTGAGGTGGTGGTTGACCGCTTTAAGGTACGGGCTGATTTAGCACAGCGGTTAGCCGAGAGTTTTGAGACGGCACTGGCACTGTCAGGGGGTACGGTGACGATTGCGGATATGGATAATCCGCAAACAGCATTGCAGGTGTTCTCTTCTAATTTTGCCTGTCCACAATGCGGCTACAGTATGCATGAGTTAGAGCCGCGGTTGTTTTCGTTTAATAATCCGGCCGGTGCATGCCCAACATGTGATGGCTTAGGGGTTCAACAATATTTTGACCCTGATCGGGTGGTGCAAAACGCGGATCTCTCTTTAGCCGGTGGGGCAATCAAAGGATGGGATCGGCGTAATTTCTACTATTTCCAGATGTTGAAATCATTGGCGGAGCACTATGATTTTGATATTGAAGCACCGTTTAGTTCACTTTCTGCACGGGTACAAAAAGCGGTGTTATCAGGCTCTGGCCGTGAGAACATTGAGTTTAAGTACATTAATGATCGTGGGGATACCACGGTGCGCCACCACCCTTTTGAGGGGGTGTTGCACAATATGGAGCGCCGCTATAAAGAGACGGAGTCCATGGCGGTACGCGAGGAGCTGGCAAAATATATCAATAACCGCTCGTGTGCCAGTTGCCACGGTTCCCGTTTACGTGAGGAGGCTCGGCATGTGTTTG